>NZ_JBQLIC010000005.1:0-245386 GCF_056034385.1 Marinococcus sp. LNHM3E3-2.2 | reverse complement strand
GTGTTCGCCGCCGGCGACATCCGGGACAAGTTCCTGCGCCAGATCGTGACGGCGACCGGCGACGGGTCGCTCGCGGCCCAGACGGCGCAGCAGTACGTGGAAGAACTGAAAAACGCGGTCGAAGTATAAGTACTCCGGTCCGGTAAACTATGATCAACCGTCCTGGCTGCCTTTGTGCAGCCGGGGCGTTTTTTTATGATAGTATGATGATAAGAATACGGAATGACCAGGGGGCTTGGCTTGTTTTCATGAAAGGGGGATGCATAATGATGATTTATCCAGGCAGAAAAAATACAATCAGTCTGCTAATCTTCGGGGCAGCAATTCTTGCTGGCTGCAGTTCAGGGGAAAATGACGAACAGCGGGAAGGAAATACTAGGGAGACGGCGGGTTCGGTTTCTGAAGCTCAGACAGAAGACTGGGACGTAGAAGTGGTGGCGGAAAATCTCGAGGTGCCGTGGTCGTTGAACATTCATGAAGACACGTACTATATGACGAACCGCGGTGGCGACGTGATCGAGGTGAATGGCGAAGAAACAGAACGCCTTTCGCTTAATACGAGTGATGAAGTAGCAAACGAAGGGGAGGGCGGCCTGCTTGGCTTTGTGCTGGCCGAGGATTTTGCTGACTCCCAGCAGGGCTATGCGTACTACACCTACCGCCAGGATGATGGAGCGCTCGCAAACAGAGTGGTTGCTGTGGAACGCGAAGCCAGTCAATGGAACGAAACGGGAGTGCTGCTTGATGACATTCCGGGGAGCTGGATTCACAATGGAGGCCGGCTTGAACTTGGACCGGATGGTTATTTATATGCTACCGCCGGCGATTCGGATGAGCCTTCGCTTGCGCAGGACGAAGACAGTCTCGCTGGCAGTATTCTGCGCATGACGATCGAAGGAGAAGTGCCGGAAGACAATCCGTTTGAGGATTCTTATGTATACAGCTATGGGCACCGGAATCCGCAGGGTCTCGCATGGAACAGCGATGGTCAGCTGTACAGCTCGGAGCATGGACCGAATGCCCAGGATGAAATCAATGTAATCGAGCCTGGCAATAATTATGGTTGGCCGGAAATTACCGGCAGTGAATCAGCAGAAGGGCTGGAAACGCCGGCGATTCAATCGGGGAGTACTACATGGGCCCCCTCCGGCACGGCTTTTTTCAGGGAGACCCTTCTGACAGCAGGACTCCGTGGAGAGAGCCTGTATGCCTATGACGAAGAAACAGAAGAGATGAATGCTGTATTTGACGGAGAAGGCAGGCTCCGGGACGTTAAAGCCGAAGACGGAGATGTTTATATTCTTACGAATAACACAGACGGAAGAGGCACGCCCGCAGAAAACGACGACCGTCTGCTGAGGCTTACCCCTGAAGAATAGGAATTTAAAGTGTTTCCGCTGTTTGGCAGGCAGTACTTTCAAACAGCAATTTTTTGGTGAAAAAGCATAACTTTTTCGAATGGAGCAGGAATTTAAATTGATTTTCAAAAGCCCGTGGTTCAATACAGCGGTTTAAGAAAGGTTCAATCCGCCGTTCCACGGGCTTTTGCAGTGATTGTTTCAGTAAAAGAAAAAATATATGCCTGCGAAATTTTCAGAAAATTTGTGAGATATCCTTACCAGGTTGTGGTAAGGAGTGAAAGTTTTCATTAAAGTAAACGTAGGCTTTAATTATGAATTCAAAGGAGGTATGACGCCATGAGTTTTATCCATGCATTTTACCGAGTAATGACGCAGAGAAAACTGGAGCAGCCAGCCTCCCAGGATTTTGCTGATTCTTTTGCAGGTAACGAAGCTTCCTGGACGCAAAGTATTAAATAAGCATTAGGATGATTTTAAAAATTACTTAAAGCTCTTAACACTGACAGGGGAATAAAAAAGACTGAAGCAGGAGATTTTTTCTGCTTCAGTCTTTTTCTTCTGTAAAAAATCTATGCCAAAAAGATTTATATTTGCTCCACAGGATCCGTAATGAAGACGATAAGACTCCGGTCACGGTCGAAATCCCAGTCTACAAAAATATCGCGGACCGTCGTGCCAAAGATGGAATCAAATTTTTCTTTATAAAGCTCTTCTTTTTCGAGAAGGCGCTTCGTTGATTTTAAAATGTCCAAATGGCCCGTTCGGATTAGTTCTTTTTCAATTAAAATGAGCCCGCCCGTGCGTACGGCGAGCATTGTCCGTTCGTTTACTGGGTGGACAGTGATCTCATCCGGACTTTTCCCCGCTTCTTCGCTGACACGCTGTATTGCCTGTTTAATGTTTTCCTGGCCCCGCGTACGGTTCTTTTCCTGCTTTTCTTTCAGTTTATCTGGATGGAACCCGGTAATAACTCCCGATTTGTTTTCGATGTTCCAGTCAAAATAAAACTCCCAGCCTTCAATATCCATAAGGCTGGAAATGTAATGCTCAATTTCAGGCAGCATTTTCGCCATCATGGTTTCTCTTAATTCTTCCACGGCACGTTTGTCCCTTTGATCGAGCATCACTTTTTCAATAGGGGATAAAAATTTTCTTATATGCATGACAATACAGCAGGGGTCGACGCTCACATAGACGGATTCCGGTCCTTTGCCGAAATGATCGCGAAGCACTCTGCCGAGGTAGCTTCCGATTTGTTTTTGTTGTTCTTCTACTTGTGCAGGCGCAGAATGTTCGGCCATATTTTCACCTCTTGTTTTATTGTCTTGAATTTATCAACTGCTGCAGTTGATTAAGTACAGCTGTAGTTTAGCAGCGCTGGATGTTTTTAACTGTACAGGTGGTGACAGAGCTGCCACCAGGGGTAATCAACAGCCTCACCTCCCCGGAGTAATATACAAAAAACCCGGTGCTGGAGCGTTTGGACGATACAGCTTTTTATTTTTATACCCGGGATTTATGCCGGAAAACACCTTTAAGCGTCGCTGAAGGCTTTTTCGCGTTTTTGTTTCTGGCCGTATAAAAAAGGGGAAGCTGTAGCGGTTTCTGTCCCCATGTGATCGCTTTTTTCGAGCTCTTCCATGAGGATGTTGAAGGCATCGCGCTGCCCGGCCGTTTCGGAGATAGCGCGGAGGTAGCTGAAGCACTGGTTCTGGTCATGATCAAACGTCATTTTGCCTTCAAAGTTCCAGGCGATGCTTTCGGCATAATGCCAGCACACACCTGCTGCTTCGCCCTCAAGGGAATCCGCTAACAGATGAAGAGACTCAAGCACACGATTGGTAATTTTAATATCCTTTTTAGCGGCCTCTGCAATAGGAGAGAAGGCGGCGTACACATAATAGGCGAAAGTACTTTCCTTCATCACGACCCGTACCTCGTCCTTTGCATCAACGAGATACGGTCTGTGGACGGCAGTACCGGAAATGGCTCTGATTAAATCAGCGAGCTGATAAATAGCATCCTCCGCGGTGGAGGGCTCATTGTTTCCGATAGCTTTTAAGGCAATTTCCGTTAATTTCCGTACACTGAAATTCATATCCTGCATCTCTGTTTTTTTGTGGCCGATAAACAAAAACTGCAGATACGTCTGTTCATTTACAGGAGTTTCTGACTTCCCGTCGTAACGCTGATAGGAAAACAGCGTATCACCTTCCAACAGGTAATCGCCGACCCTTCGTTCAAGATACACGACCAGACCGTCCTTCTCCGCCTGGGTGATCAGCCGTTTAAAATCGACGAGCTGCAAAAACCCTCCAGAGGAACTGACAATGGAATAAACCGGCGAATCCTGAGGGAGACGGTATTCCTTCTCCGGAAACGGGCGGTGCTCCTGCAGATCCTGTTCATTTGTAGCAGTAATGGTTTTCTGCGAGCGTTCATTCAGATTATTGGTGAGATTCGCTACCTGCATCCATTTGGCGGCATGATTAATAAATAAAATAAAATTGATTGCAGATATTGAAGCTGCAGTAATCCCGAGCACCGGAAAAATAACATATTCGTTAATTGAAGAATTCAGCATAAAAAAGCCAATAAGAATATAGAAGTAAGACAAATTAAAAATACCAATGGCGTGCAGCGTCCGGCGGTCTGCAATAAAGCTGAACAAAACGCGGGGTGTAAAATGGCCGGAAAAACTGGTTAAAACGATTAAAATCATATTAAATGTAAACGCATGGATCATTAACACGCCGTAGGCAAGCGTACTGTAAATCATTTCTGTTAATGCGTAATCGGCGGTAAAAAAAGAACCCATAGGCAGTGCCGGCTGAAGACCGAACTCAATACCGTAGGCAGCAAAAGCTGCCACCACTGCAAGCAAAATATAGATCATTGGCAGCGGCCATAAGCTTGAACGGAGTTCATACCACCGCTGATTTTTGGACATGCTTTGTATTTTTTTGATGAATTTAGGCGTGAAGCGCTGCATGGCTGCCTCCTTTCTTTTCAGTCGTAGTGAAATTTAAAGCTATTCGGTCCGTGGGTAGGCATTTAATGCGGCCAGTTGGCTGTTCCGGACAACCCGAACTTCACAGGCTGCCCTGGCAGCTACGGTCCGCGATCTCCTGCCGCGCAAGAGTCGCTCAAAAGCAGGCCCTCCGGTTTCTCCTACGAGAATCAAATCGGCGCTGTACGTAAGACAGAGGTGACGGGCCAGTCGTTTTTCCGGAACGCCGGCATCAACCACTGTCTCCACACCCGTAACGCCTTTAAGCTCCGCCTCTTCTTTGTAAGTTTGAAGATGATAAGCGGCCTTTTCTTTTAAGTGGCGGACGCCTTTAGGGTCGATGCGCTCCAGGTTCGCATACCGGTGTTCGTCGAAAACAAAAGCAAGTACTAAAGATGCTTTGTGTTCAAGAGCCATAGCGCAGGCTTCCTCAAAAGCATCGTAGGAAGGGGTTTCCAGGACATCCAGTCCAACCAGTATCCGCTTGTAACGGCTCATAGCATTCTTCCTTTCTATAGACGAATTTTGACAATAAAAAAAGCCAGAAAAAGAAAAGTCTCTTTTTCCGGCTTATGTTCAAGGGCTTTATTATCCCAACATTGCTGCCATCATCGAATATTTGGTGAATCAATATTGTTTTTGGTATTTCGGAAAGAAAGAAAAGCAAAGCGGGAGCCGGCGGCGGTAGAGAAGGCTCTGCTTTTATAGAAATCAGAACCTCTTGGGAAAAGAAAACCGTCTCATAAAAAAACCACAAAGGAGGAAACCCTCTTTTGTGGCTTATGCTTTAGCTTTATATCTAAGCATTACTGCCGTATTGATTTATTTTAATGAAATAACCAAATAAGATCTTATCATAATATTAATATAACCGGAAGTGGAAAGGTTAAAACATCTTTTTAGACAGTGGTATTGCTTGCAGATAAACGCGTCGAGCAGGTACACTGTCAAAGAAGAGATCACGGTTGGGGGAGTTTATCATAAAACTATCTTGGAAAAAAGCAGGAATAATTGCAGGAGCGAGCCTTCTCATTATACCAGGTGTGCTCGCGCTGCTGCACTTCTTTACGCCGTTCAGCCTGGGAAAGAACACGACGGAGGACGGCATTGTACTGAAAGAGCCAAAGGAAGCGACAGAAGATGTTTCCGGTATACATACAGAAGTAAGCACCCATATACAGCAGTCTCACAGGTATTGGAACGAACGTACCGGCTACGGAGCCATTGATAATGCGACGGCGGACGACTTCGGTGATATCAGCATTCGAATTGAAGATACCGAGGAAGTACTAAACAAAATCGAAGACCCGGAGCTGCGTAAGGATTTCAATAATGCTATTCGCTGGCAGCGGGTGATTGAAGAAAACCCTGAAAAAGAAAGCGTTCAGGAGGCAGCCCGCTGGACGCACCGCATTTATCATGACCTGGATGAATACGTTAACGATTATGACGAGGCCCCGTTGTTCGGTGCTACTCATTTTGACAATGGAAGCATTTCCGAAAGCGATAAAGTACTTGAACAGGTGAACCGTGTTTCCGAAGATTGAAGATAAAAAGAAGGATGCCGTGTCAGGCGTCCTTCTTTTTGCTTATCGGAAAAGGAGTTTAATTCAGGTTTCGATTGGTCCATTCGCGGGGAAAATTTTTCAACGGGAATTTATCTAAATTCGGAATTGTCACTAAAGGCATAAATAAATTTTTGAGAGAAGTATTTAAGAAAAAAATGTGTAATAATATAGTTTGTTTTTATTCTCACTTAGGAGGATTTTACGCGTATGGATTACAGCCATGAAGAGCTTGTGCATCGTTTAGAAGAAAAAGCATCTCTTGTGAATGAGGGAAGCGCAGAATTAGTCGCAAAAGGCATACCGTTTTTAGAAGATAAAGAAGGTCTTGATCCAAGAGTGAAACAATTTCTGGAGCAGGAATCTGAGCCAGGACTGAGACGTCCAATGACGCACGATGACCTTGAAATTATTCGAAGCCGCAAAGAAAAAGAGAGTCGGGACTTGAGCTCAAATATTCGTACAGAAACAAAGCTTGTTTCTTTAAAAGGCCGTGACTTAGAGCTGAAAGCATATAACCGGTCAAATAGCACGAAACCGATGCTCGTTTATTTTCACGGCGGAGGCTTCTTTGAACGTGACGAGAGAGTAATGGACAATATATGCAAACTGCTGGCTGAAAAGGCGGAGGCTGTAGTAGTCGCAGTCGAATACCGGCTCGCACCAGAGCACAAATATGCAGAAGGGCTGAATGACTGCTTCGACAGTGTGCGCTATATATGTGACCATCGTAATGAATTCGGTGCAGATACGTCGCGTGTTGGTCTGGTGGGCGATAGTGTCGGAGCGAATCTGGCGCTTGGCGTCTATCATTTAAGTCGTGAAAAATCCTGGAACATTTGTTATATGAGCTTATTGGCTCCTTTGTTGGATTTATCCGATGTGTCCGGCGGAACCCGGAAAATGGATCAGTACAATCCAGGCGCAGATAGAGAGCTTGTACGCCAGGAGCTTGTGACCATGCGGGAGTCGCTTTCATTTATTCAGTCGCTGTATGTCACAGACCTTGAAGAGCTCGATCAGCCACTTGTATCCCCGTTGCGTAATAAAGAAAATGTTACGTATCCTCCGATGATGATTGTGACGGCTGAATTTGATTTTCTTCGGACGCAGGGAGAGGAATTCATGAGAAAGCTCCAGAAACAGGAGAGCTCAGTACGCTATATTGAATATAAAGGGATGGCTCATACGTTTTTAAAGAAGCTGGGCTATTACCCACAGGCTGCCGATTCCATTCGGGAAACGGCTGTTCACTTCCGGGAATTGCTTCAAAACAATACGCAAAGCAATTAAAAAATAGGGCCGGCAGTCAAGCCGGTCCTATTTTTTAATCGTTATTGACTACGGGCAGCGGGACTGTGGAAAAACTTGCGGCAAAATCCACTAAAATATTCTCGTATTCAGGGATGGAGCTCGTGTAAACAAGTTCATTGTCTCCATGCCAGTTGTAGCCGACAGGCCCGAATTCAACAGCCGGAATGCCGTAAACCGTAAAGTACTGTCCATCCGATGATCCGTGCTGACCGAAAATATTCACCTTCTCGAGCTGGGTATGGCGGGTGATGGAATCGGATAACGCTTTAACATAAGGATTATCAACTTCCGTATTTACGGGGTCGTTGCAGATATGCACAGACACTTCATCATCGGATAGACTGTTAATCTGCTGTAAAATATCCTCCGGCAGCTGGTCCGGCAGGTAACGGATATCAAGCGAAAATTCGCATTTGGACGGAACCTTGTTGTAAACGGTGCCGGCCAGGATTTTGGCCAGGTTAATAGAAGGCTGGGCGTATAACTCTGAGCGCTCCTTGGAAAAAGGGAGCTGCTTAATGCGCTCATAGAGCGCAAATGCTTTTTCGATCGCGTTCTCTCCTTCCCAGGGACGGCTTCCATGTGTGGAGGAGCCGGTGACAGTAATATCCAGCTGCAGAACACCTTTGGACTGAATAGCGATCCCCAGGCCGGTAGGCTCTCCGCAGATAACAAAGTCTCCCTTATGGCCGGTATCAACTAAATAACCGGTACCGTTACGGCCGCCGGTTTCCTCATCGGGAACAATTTGCAGCTGTACTTTGCAGCCCGCCGGAATTTTTTTCAGGCGTACCATCGCAGACATCATAGCCGCAAGCCCGGCTTTCATGTCTGCCGAACCGCGGCCGTAAAGCTTCGCGTCTTTTTCGTAGGGAGCAAACTGCTCTTCTTTGCCTTTGACGACGTCCAGGTGCCCGTTAAAAATCAGGGTTTGACTTCCGCTTCCGACTTCGCATACGAGCATGGAATGCCCGTTATTTTCATGCTTTTGGACCGCAAGGCCCCGGTCTTCCATCCACTTTTTGCAAAATTCCATTGCTTCATTAACGCCGGACAGACTCGACGTATTATAGCTGATTAATGCTTTTAGAAGAGGAATCGTTTCATTCACTCTGAGCCTCCTCGCGAAAATTTGTTATTATATTGAAAAAAGATGGGATCGTTCACACGGTAGATGAGGTCTCATCCGGTGCCGTATGAATTCCTTTGTTTTTATCAATTTTTACGACCCGGTCAAACCGTGCAAGCTCGATGTTTTCTTTGTCATTCAGCCATTCCGGATGAAGCTCTTTGCCTGCGGCCAACGCGATGTAGGCTGAAGGAATATTTGCTCCGGCAGCGTGGGAGAGGGCGTATCCGCCTCCAAATCTTGGATTAATATCAATCACATAGTAGTCGTGGCCATCATAAAACACATCAGTATTAATGTAGCCGATATGCTTCAAGTTTTCTCCAATCTTTCTGCCTACTTCCATCAGTGCTTCGTCTTTTACTGATATCGCTTTATCCACGTCGCCTCCGCGCATTTCGAGCTGTTTCAGGGCCAGAGTGGTTAAATAATTTCCTTCCAGGTCATTAACGATGTCAACACTGTATTTTTCTCCATCCACGACCTGCTGAATCACGATGTTGTCTTCGGGGTCATGAATGGAATCATCAGCGATCGGACTGTTTTTGACTGCATCTACCGCCTGCTTGTAGGCAAACTGCATATCTTCAACAGAGGATACAATGTTAATGCCGACCGAAGCCGAGCCGTTGCGCGGTTTAACAATCAGCGGCCAGGTCACCTCCTGGTTTTCAATTCCCTTCGCTGCTTCCTGCACCGTCAGGTAGGAAATTGGCGCCGAGACACCGAATCTGCCAAGGAGTTCCCGGTATTGATGCTTGTCTCTCATCGCCTGTACGGTGGAAATCTCGGGTGTGAAAACTCTTACTCCCAACTGCTCAAGTTCATGACGGGATTGGGTAAATTTGGTGATTTCCCAGTCGTTTAATGGAATGAGCATTTTAATTCCTTCATCTTCACAGATCGAAAGGATCGTGTCCAGGTAGTTTTCATCCGTCTGATGAGGCGTAACATAGGATCTGTCTGCCTGCTGGATCGCTGGGGCTCCAGGATCCGGATCAGTGACGATGACTGTCCCTTCAATATTTAATCCGTTCATCGCCTCCTGGAAAAACTGAACAAAATCTATTCGGCGTGCTGCCGAGGTTAATAGTATATTCATGGCGGAACCTCCATTTTAGATATATAGTTTACAGCCTTAACAGCTAATAAAATTTCTATCGGCAGTGAAAAAAATTGTTACCAAGCTAATTTTTTCCATATGCATAAAAAAGAGCCGAAAAGGCACTGGTACCTTTCCGGCTCATGTTTTGCTTTATTTCAAAACATTGCTGCCACCAATAATGAGTGTTTGACTAATGTCACTTATACCTTATTCATTTCCGCCCTAAACGTTTTGTTTTATAGAAAAGCCCAGAAATTGGCTCGGAGTATCAATATGCCTGCGAACTATCTCTTTTTTTCCGGCTCCAATGCCAGTACCATATAGCCTTTATCTGCACGAAAATTCCAGTCGGTGAAAACGTCTGTGATTTTTCTCTGCAGCACGGGCTCCATATGTTCTTCCTGAAACAGCCGCCGTTCCATTGGCCGTTTGGCAATTTTCAGCTGCTCTTCAAAGCCCGCGTGAATGAGTTCCTTCTCAATTTCGACGAACACACCAGAGCGGTAAACGATAACTGAGCGTTCATCAATCCAATAAGCCTTCGTGTAGTCGGGCTCTTTTTGGCCTTTAATACTCAGATTCACGATTTTTCTTTCAAAGGCCTTTTGACTGAGTTCTCCCGGCCACGGCATCTTTTTTGGCGGTTCTTCATCCATTACGGCCCAGATCATACCGCTGTGTTCTTTTAAATTCCAGTCAAAGTACCATTCTTTAATTGTTCCATTTATCATATCTTCAATATCTGTCTGAATTCGGGGACAAAATTCATCCATAATAAATTCTCTTGATTTCGCAATACGCTGTTCTTCATTTTGCTGCAATAAAATATTTTCCATTGGTCCTAAAAAATCTTTCACATACATAATTAAAAATGGCCGCTTAAACGAAACATGAATATTGATTGGGCCTTTTCCAAAATGATCCCTCAACGCTTTGCCGGTGTAGGCTGCAATCATTTGGGCTTCAGTTTGTTGATGTTCCATAAAGTCTCCTTTTGTAAGAAGCGGGGTTCTTCTTAACTGATTACTATTATACTATCAAATGAGCTTTTTATATACAGATTTTCTATTTATTGAGACTAAAAGGCTACAACTAGAGGCCTTATAGAATTTCGTATATAAGAAAATACCTTTGTTTACCTGTTAATTATCATTTTGTTAAACATAAAAATTGAAAAGTGTAAAATTTGTATGAGGAGCAGGTTAGTTCCAAAAAAATCGTTAAATTGATTCATTTTAATCTACAGGGTTACGGTTTTAATCGTTCTCTTTTACTTTGAAGGGGGAGGAGCGTATCATAATAGATGGAAGGCACATAGAATGGTGGCTTCTCCATAGAAAAAGCTCTTCCTACGCCGGCAGGAAGGGTTTTTTATGTTTTATGGGGGACTGAAAAGAATGATTTCCGATTTATAAAAGACGCTGCTTCTTATTTGATATGCTGAAAATAATACGTTTTGATTGTCGTCTGGAAAGGTAAACATAACACAGGCAATAACTAAATAGCATCGGCAGCAACAGACAGTTACAGCTGTTCTGTAAGCCAGGAAAAGATATGCTCTTTTTCTGGCTTTTTTATTGCTTAAAAAGCAGAAGCGGCCCCGTGGCAGTCAATTAATAAACGAAAGGAGAGGGAGCATGGCGCCAGAAATCTGTTTCAGGAATTTTTATTTATCAGGCATCCAGTGCTTATGAAAGCTATCGTATTTATAGAAAGGACGTACACATGTGAAAAAAATAAAGCCATACATCTCGGATTTGATGACCGAATTTAAAGAAGATAATGTGCCTTTACTTGCCGCCGCCCAGGCGTATTATTATATTCTTTCCATTTTTCCGCTGCTTATTTTCGCGTTGACGATTCTGCCGTTATTAAATTTGAATCCTAACTCCGTAGTCAGCTTTATAGGCACTGTCGCCCCGTCGGATACTGCTTCTTTGTTTGAGGAAAATATTACAACCCTGGTACAGGAGCCGCGCGGTATTTTATTTGTAGTCAGTCTGCTCGGCGCACTCTGGTCCGCCTCCAATGGCATAAATGCGTTTATTAAATCCTCCAATGAAGCTTACGACGTAGAGGAGACACGCTCGTTTATCAAGGTACGTTTGATTGCCATTGCGCTCACGATCTGTATGATCCTGACCATCGTAGTGGCCCTGGTGCTTCCGATATTCGGGAATGTCCTGATTTCGATGATCAGCTCTGTTCTTGGTCTCCCGGCGCAGACAGAGATTTTATTCCAGGTGCTCCGTTGGGTGATTGCTGTGACCGTTATGACACTCATGCTTTTGCTGTTGTACCGGTTCGCGCCGAATCAAACTTTAAAGTGGAAGGAAATACTGGTAGGATCCATAACCGCTGCGCTTTTGTGGCAGATCGTATCACTCGGCTTTTCCTTTTACGTCAGCAACTTTGGAAACTATTCGGCTACCTACGGCAGCCTCGGTGGTGTTATTATTCTGCTGCTTTGGTTTTTCCTGACTGGTCTCGTACTCATGATCGGAGCGGAGTTGAACGTGATTTTTCACCGCAGAAAAAATGGTACGGTACGAAAAAGCAGAGAGCAAAAAACTGCCCCAAGCAGGGAAACCAGCTCATGATTGCAAATGAATACTAAAAAAACGATCCCAATCGGGGTCGTTTTTTTAGTATGAGACTGCATTTACTTTAAAATCCTGCTGTCCAGCCGCCGTCTGCGGTTAATACTGTGCCGTTAATAAAACCTGCATCATCAGAAGCTAAAAACAATGCTGCGTTCGCAATTTCTTCGGCCTGACCGACACGCGGAATAAGGGACTGGGTTTTCTGGGTCCGGGAAGCACCGAATTCACTCATATCCTTCATTGTAGAGCCAATGTTGGTTTGTACTGCCCCTGGGGCGATGGCGTTGCAGCGAATGCCTTTGTCTGCATACATAAAGCCCGTATTTTTAGTCAGACCGACGACGGCATGCTTTGAAGCTGTATAGGCTGCTCCGGCATGAGCGCCGTTCAATCCGCCGGTCGAGGCGGTATTAATAATAACGCCCCGTTCTTTTTCCAGGAAGATAGGAAGCGCGTAACGAATAGCACGCATGACGCTTTTCGTATTAATATCAAACAGCAGGTCCCACTTTTCGTCACTGATATCTCCGGCAGCCTCCATGCCGTCCATAATACCTGCGTTGTTGACCAGAATATCCAGAGTGCCGTAAACGCTGACGGCTGTATCAATCATGTTTCGAATATCCTCAGTACTTGTTACATTCACTTCCACTGCCTGGGCGGTACCGCCGTTTGAAGTAATCGATGCCGCCACCTCCTCGGCTCCCTGCTTATTCACGTCTGCTACAATCACCTTTGCTCCTTCAGCAGCGAAACGCTCAGCGATTGCCTTCCCCATTCCCGATGCGGCGCCAGTTACTACCGCCGTTTTTGCCTGTAATTTCATGACCTTACCCTCCCAATATTAATGTATTCGCTTACAAATTGACTATTTATTCAACATCTGTTCAATAGATTGATTCTATTTGTAGTATAATAGATGCAGGTCTTTAAATACAATCATCAAAACCAGGATGTATTGTTGATTAGTAAACAAATGACGTTTTTTTGTTTATAAATTTAAAATAAAAGAAGGGAGGAGGCTTATGAAATCATCCTCTGAAAATACAGATCGAAGAGTGAAAAAATCAAAAAAGGCAATGCAGCAGTCTCTGCTGGAATGGATGGAGGAAAAGGACTTTGCATCCATTACGGTTACAAATGTTGTTGAAAGGGCCGATGTTAACCGGGGCACTTTTTATAAACATTACGAATATAAAGAACAGCTGCTTGAAGAAATCATGGACGGGGTCACGGCAGATCTGAAGGACGCGTTCAGGCAGCCTTATAAAAGCAAAGCAGTGCTTGAAGTGCCAAAACTAACGATTTCTTCGGTAAAAATATTCGAGCATGTGTTAAAACATGAACGCTTTTATACACTTGTTTTTGCCTCAAACATGCTGAACGGGTTTCAGAACAAATTGGCCGATGTCCTCAGGGATCTCGTTCTAAGCGATCTCTTACATGCGGATAATAACGAAGACATGGACCGGAAGCTCCAGGCCGGGTATCACTCCCACGCCATTTTGGGTATGATTGTCGAGTGGGCGCGGGAAGGCTTTGAACACCGACCGGATTATATGGCAGCACAGCTGCTTTTAATTCTGCAAAGCCGTCCGGCTGCCATCGTGTTTAAAGCCGAAAACCAGTGATAAAATGCTTATAACGAAACATTTTTTTATTCATTTTGCAAGCTGAAAGGAGCTTTAGCTTGATCGTTTACGAAGCAAATAAACATGAATTTCTGGAAGATGTTTTTCACGATGAACTCGTTACCAATATATGCAGCAACTACACGTCCAAGGTAGGTAAAATCAACGAAGCAGAGGTGCGGTCCTGGGATAATTCGATGCAGTACATGTACCGGGTGCTGATGGATGACGGGATCCCGGACAATGCCGGTGTCGCGATTGAATTTAAAATTCCGTATACGTCGAAGCGGGTGGATTTTTTAATATCAGGCAAAAATAACAATGACCCCTCTATCGTTATTGTCGAGCTGAAGCAGTGGAGCAGGGCGGAAAAAATTGAGGGAAAAGAAGCTATTGTTAAAACGGTGATGGGCGGAGGGCTCGTGGAAACAACTCATCCTTCCTATCAGGCCTGGTCGTACGCCTCTCTTATTAAAGATTATAATGAAAATGTCCAAAGGGAACATATTGAGCTGCATCCGTGCGCTTATTTACATAACTATCTGTTACAGTCGGAAAATGAACCGCTCACCGACGACGTCTATACCTATTATGTAGAGCAGGCTCCTGTATTTGCAAAGGGAGGGGCCGGCGAGCTCCGCGCATTTATTAAACAATATCTGACGCACGGGGACAACAAAGAAAATATTTATAAAATCGAAAAAGGGAAAATCCGGCCGTCGAAATCGCTGCAGGATACGTTGAACAGCATGCTCGCAGGAAATGATGAATTTCTGATGATTGATGACCAGAAGGTCGTATACGAAACAGCCCTCCAGCTCGCAGAAAAAGCGAAACGTACGGATACCAAGCAGGTGCTCGTAGTCGAAGGCGGGCCAGGCACGGGGAAATCAGTACTTGCGGTGAATCTGCTGGTGGAGTTGACGAATAGAAATCAAACCGTGCAGTATGTGACAAAAAATTCAGCGCCAAGAAATGTGTATGCCAATAAGTTAAAGCAGGACTACCGCAAAACTCATATCGATAACTTGTTCAAGGGCTCAGGCAGCTATGTGGACCGGCCGAAGGATGAACTGGACGTGCTTGTCGTAGACGAAGCCCACCGCTTAAATGAAAAGTCCGGCTTGTTTCAAAATCTCGGTGAAAATCAGATGAAAGAAATCATTCATACGTCGAAGCTGGCGGTATTTTTTATGGATGAACACCAGCGGGTTACTTTAAAGGATGCGGGAACGACGAAGGAAATCGAAGCATTCACCGAGCAGGCAGGAGGCGTCCTGCATCGGAAGAAGCTTGCCTCCCAGTTTCGCTGCAACGGCTCCGACGGCTACCTGGCCTGGGTGGACGATACGCTCGGCATCCGGGAAACAGCCAATGAGCATTTCATGGGAAAGGATTACGATTTCAGGGTGTTCAGCGATCCGAATGAATTGTACGAAACGATTGCTGCATTAAATGAACAAAACAACAAGGCGAGGCTCGTGGCAGGCTACTGCTGGGAATGGCCAAAAAAGGAGAGGTCTTCTTCGGACTCGCACGACATTACACTTCCGGAGCACGGCTTTGGCATTAGCTGGAACCTCGATACCTCCAATACGTGGGCCATTGATGAAGGATCAGTTACAGAAGCGGGCTGCATTCACACATGTCAGGGACTCGAATTCGATTATGTGGGGGTCATTATCGGGGACGATCTCGTGTATCGGGACGGAGAAGTACAGACCGATTATACGAAACGGGCCAAAACGGATCAGTCGCTGCGCGGAATCAAAAAAATGATGAAGGAAGAGCCCGAAAAAGCCGGGAACCTTGCCGATGAAATCATCCGGAACACCTACCGGACGTTAATGACGAGAGGGCAGAAAGGATGCTTTATCTACTGCACGGATAAAGAGCTCGAGCAGTATTTTAAAGAAAGGCTTGCGCTCACGGAGCTTGAATACACGCCGGGCAGCTTTTTCAAAAAGGACCTGGAGGTAGCTGAAAATTATTCAAATTATGAATAACATTAAAAAATATCCCTTCGCCCTGATAAAAGGCAAGGGAATATTTTTATACTTTCAATGACCCGCGCTTTCTAATCCATTTAAATAGCCACCGAAGTATTGGGGGTACGGCTATAAAAATGAACAGAATGCGAAACAGCTGATAGCAGATGACAATTGAAATGTCCGCGTTCACTTCCCGGCCGATAATGCCCATCTGGTCCATGCCGCCGGGAGCAAGGCTTAATAGGGCAGTAGCGGGAGAAACATGGTGCATATGCTCCAAAATCAGACTGAGACTGAACGCCCCGGCGATTAGAACGACCCCGCCGGCTATGGTCAAGGCTCCTATCCTTGCTTTATGCTGAAGCTGTTCGGGCCGGAGCAGCAGACCGAAGTAAGTACCAATCAACAGCTGTGCCCCGTTCGTTACGACAACCGGGAGAGCCGGCGCCTGTAGGCCGATAAGCGTAACACCGATCATTACAAGCATAGGAGCGAGCATAGAGGAGGTGGGCAGCCGTAGCTTCTGGCCGGTCCAGGCAGCGGCGAGGCAGAGGCCAAGAAACAGAAGAGCAGAAGGAAAAAGGTTGTCCCAGGAGGCCGCTGTTTGAACGGAGTTTCCTCGGGACGTCGCGCTTCCATCTGTAAATAGTGGACTCACTGCAAGTACAGGAACTAAAAACATTATTAAAATAATCCGGGTCACCTGCATGAACGTTACGACCGTAATATCAATCTGCTTTTCTTCTTCCGCGAGAGTGACCATCTGGGAAAGACCTCCCGGAATGCTCCCGGTCAATGCCGTAGGCAGGGAAACCCCGGAAAGAGAGGCAAACCCGAAGGCCATTAATCCGGAAAACAAAAGAAGCAGCATGGTCAGTCCGATCATCATCGGCAGCTGGGAGCCGATCTGATAAAAGGTCTCCATCGTAAAAGCCAGGCCGATCGTATAGCCGACAATGATTAATCCGGTATTCCGAAGGGGCTGTGGCCAATACATCTGCATTTGCGGCAGCTTTGAAAGAAGTAATACAACTGCCATAGGCCCGAGCAGCCAGGGCACAGGAATAGTCAGCATGGAAAAGAAGAAGCCGCCAACGCAGGCAGCTGCTGCAGTAACAAAAAGGCGCAGCCACGCCGACTGCACACGTTTAAAGTCATTAAACATACAAAGACCTTCTTTATTGATTAGTAGCGTAGATTAAAGTGATTGTAGCACAAAAGCAGAGAGGATAGGAAAGGGAAAAAGAGGGTAAGTGATATCTGCGATTTGACATGGTATGATAGAAAATAATGGAATTCATAAAAAAGGAGAGATATGGTGTCAGAACAAAATAAAGAACTGGATTTTTACACGACAAAAAAATATCTGCGTAAGCAGACGCTGGCAACCATTCTTGATCAATTCGATGACCGGCTGATGAACCTGAACAAAACGCGCCGCAAGGCGAAATATGTCAAGATGAAGCAGGATCCCTACAGCTTCTTCCGGGGAAGTGCGTATTTGTTTTACTACGATGTAGTAAATATCCCGTTCCGGCATCATACACCAGAAGATAAGCCAACCTGGATTATGGGCGACATGCATATGGAGAATTTCAGCAGCTTTCAAAATGAAAACGGAGAAATTGTTTTTGATGTGGATGATTTTGATGAGGGATATCTTGGTTCTTATCTGTATGATGTACTCCGTATGGTGGTCAGCATCCGGCTATTTGCGATGCAGCAGGGATTTGATGATGAGGAGCGGGACGCTTTTGTGCGGACGTATTTAGAAGCCTATCATAAACGTCTGAAAAAGTTTAAAAAAGGCAAAAAAGATCCTGTGAAAACGCAGTTTACTTCAAAAAACACAAAGCAGCCAATAAAAAAGACGCTCGAAAAGCTTGAGGACCGAAAAGCCACCCATGAGCTCGAAAAGCAGACTTTCATTAATGACAGCGGCGACCATGTATTTGAGAGAGAAAAGTCAAAACTGGATTCGGTAACTGACAAAGAGTATCAGGAAATAGTTAAAATCTGGAATCAATATTTAGGCAGTCTGGCAGAGGAAAGCTACCGGAGCGAAGAGCATTATGAAATCAAGGATATAGTGAAAAAGACCGGAGCCGGCATTGGTTCCACCGGCCTGAAGCGTTTTTACATTTTAATTGAAGGCGGAGAGGACCATGTTATTTTGGAAGCAAAAGAAGCACGGACGCCGATTCCAGCTTACTTTTTTCCGTATGAAGAAACGTTTTGGACCACAAATAAGCATCAGGGTAAACGGGTAATCAAAACCCAGCGGGCAATGCACCATCTGGCTGACCCTTATTTAGGCTACTTCACGCTGCAGCACCGCGACTACTACATACGGGAACGGTCACCGTACGACAAAGATTTAAAAAGCAAGCATTTGGAGAAGCCGAAACGGATGCACCGTACGGTGAAAACCATGGGGAAAATATCAGCAAAAGTTCATGCCCGGGCAGATATTGATATTCAGCAGGGGCTGCTTGATTATCACAGTGAAGATGAAATTTTAAAAGCCATTGGAGACAACGAAGAAATTTTTGTTGAGGAAATGGTTACATGGTCGAGGTTTTACAAAGAGCGGGTAGAGGAGGATTACGAGCTCTTTCTTGAATGGCTGAAGGAAAGCTTTTAATACTGGAAGCAGTAGGTGCTGGCGGGAAGCCGGCACCTTTTTCTATATATAATCAAGAAACTGAAGGACCTCTTCGCTTGTGTACTTATACAAAAGGTAGGTTGAAGCCTGCGGAAGGTCGAATTCCGGGGCGTCCACATGAAGGACCCTTCCTTCGGCAAGTTCCCTTCTTACTGCAGAACGAGGGAGAAAAGACACGCCAAGACCTTCTTCGATAAACCGTTTCGTTACGTGGCTCTGGGAAACCTCCATCGTCTGCAGAGCGGGGAAGCGGGCCCGCAGCTTTCGAAGCAGTATTTCCCAATAACCGGGGTGATTGTAGGTGAAAACGACATTTTTCGTCAGGACGTCTGTGCTGTCGAGGGGCGGAGCTGTTTCAGCATCACCTCCGTCATGAGGGGCGATTAAAAGCACTGGTTCCTGATGCAGCCGTTTCTGGTTCGTATCGCCTCCAGAAGCCGGGAGCAGCGAAAGGCCGATGTCGGCAGAGCCATCATGGAGACGGCGTTCAATGAGAGCTGATTCCTGAACGTCGATGACTACGTCAATGTGCGGATAGGTTTTTATAAACCTGCGTATAACCCGGGGAAGCATTGATACCGCAAGGAGCGGGGAAACGGCGATTGTCAGTGTGCGTGTCTTACCCTGCTGCCACTGCTCCATGTCCTCGAGTCCGGAATGATAACTTTTAAGAATAGCCTGGGCATGCGGAAGAAACCGGCGTCCGTCCGGACTCAGTGTGACCCGGCGGCCTTTGGAGACAAATAATTTAAATCCCAGCTGCTTTTCGAGATTTTGGATATGGATAGTTACCGCCGGCTGAGTAATAAAAAGAATTTCCGCCGCCTCACGGAAATTCTCATATAGAGCTGCGGTAGTGAACGTCTCCAGCCACTCTATTTTCATGATAGCCTCCTTTTTTAATAACATAATATTATTAATAATGAAGAATTTATTTAATGTTTATTATTATATACCTGCGCTAGACTTAATGTAACAATCATAAAGGAGGAAAATATAATGGAAGGAAAAGGACTGGAAAATGTAGTTGCTGCCGAAACTGCTGTAAGTATGGTCGACGGGGAAAAGGGGAGGCTCATTTACAGGGGTCGCCCCGCGGGAGACATAGCACTTGAATCTTCGTTTGAAGAAGCCGCTTATTTGCTGCTTGAAGGAGAAAAGCCTGATGAACAGCAGCTGCAGGTATTTACAGACTCGCTGAAGAAAAAACGAAAGCTGCCGGAGCATATTTGTAAGATGATTGAGCAATTTCCTCATGACCTGAACATGATGAGTGTTCTCGAGGCTGCAGTGTCTGCGCTGGCAGAAAAGCCTTCATTGGAAGAACCACTGCGTGATCAGGCTGAAAGGCTGATTGCTGTGCTGCCAGTCATTATCGCCTATCGACATCGTTCGCTTCAGCAAAAAGAAATTGTGCAGGAGGACCCCGACCTTTCCCATACGGCGAATTATTTATATATGCTCCACGGGCAAAAGCCAGCAGAAGCAGAGATCCGGGCGCTCGAAGCGTATTTAATTTTAACGATGGAGCACGGCATGAATGCTTCCACCTTTACTTCCCGGGTGATTGCTTCTACAGAGTCCGATTTCTTTTCAGCTGCTGCCGGAGCAATTGGCGCCCTGAAAGGCCCGCTTCACGGAGGAGCACCGGGAGGGGTCATTGATATGCTTGAAGCTATAGGAGAGAAAGAAAACGCAGAAGTGTGGCTGCGGGCGAAAATAGAGTCCGGGGAGCGGCTGATGGGGTTCGGCCATCGGGTATATAAAACAACAGATCCGAGAGCAGAAGCGTTAAAGAAGATATGTGAAAACATTGCAGGTGAAAATGACTGGCTTGATACTGCGTATTATGTGGAACAAAAGGCGGTACAGCTGCTGGAGGAATACAAGCCGGGAAGAAAGCTTTATACTAATGTAGAATTCTATGCAGCCGCTGTTTTAAAAGCCGTCAAGCTTCCTAAAAGTTTATTCACTCCAACGTTCGCCCTTTCACGAAGTGTCGGCTGGAGTGCCCATATTGAAGAGCAGCGAAAAGATAACCGGATCATCCGGCCTCAGTCTGTGTATGTTGGCAAATAAATAAAAGGTAAAAAGCCGCTGAAAAGCGGTTTTTTATATGGTTGAGTTGAGTATGAAAAAATTTTCATGCGAAACGTTTGAATTAGAAGACAATGGGTAATAATAATGATATTATAAGACTAAAGAACTATATAATTTACAATAAAGTACTAAGTATATTTTTTTATTGTGAAGAAAGGAATTGTACCGTTCGCAGTTTGTGGCTGAGGGGAGGGCTGGCTCTTGAGTGGACAAAATAAAGAAGTGCAGTTATATCATACAACGATCAAATACGGTGTGTACGTTGCCTTTACTATTCATATGGTGTGGCTCTTAGGCTTTTGGTGGCTGCATTTTGAGACGATGGCTGCTGTGAATGTAATCAGCTGCCTTGCATATGTAATTGCCTATTATTTAATGAAAAAAAGAAAATATGTAACATGTTTTTTCCTCGTACTTACAGAAGTCATGGCCCATGCTGTTTTGGCTACGCTGGTACTTGGCTGGGGAACGGGCTTTCATTATTACATGATTGTTACTGCATATGTTCTGTTCTTTTTTCCGCAGATTCGCGGGGTAAAGCCTATGGCTTTTGTAATTATTATAATCTTATATATGGGATTATACAGGATTACTGCAGGCATGCCTCCTGTGGAAAATGATATTGTGGCTTTCGTTTTGCCGGAAGCGAATATGGTGGGGGCGCTTTGTATTATAGCGCTGCTCGGCTCGATTTTCCGAAATAATTTTGATCAAATGATCCAAAACCTACATCAAATGAACCGGCAGCTTGAACATATGGCCGCAACTGATGCACTCACAGGGCTTTTTACGAGGCGGAAGATGTATGAACTGATGTCTGGAAAAATGGAAAAGAACGATTCCTTTTATATCATGATGATCGACATTGATTATTTTAAATCAATAAATGACCAATACGGGCATGCGGTAGGAGATGCAGCTATCATACATGTCTCGGAAGTTATTACGGCAAACCTCAAGAATACAGGCTTTGTCTCCCGCTGGGGTGGGGAGGAGTTTTTGGCAGCGGCAGACGTTTCAGGTGATGAAGAAGCAGAAAAGCTGGCAGAGACGGTAAAAGAAAAGATGAATATAAAAGCCCTGCACCACTGCGGAGAACCGGTGTCGGTAACGGTATCAATCGGGATAGCGAAATGGGAAAGAGGCCGGGATACTGAAGAGGTGATTAACGAGGCGGACCGTGCGTTATATAATGCGAAACAAAAAGGGCGGAACCGGACAACGATACATGAAATGGTGAAAATCTAATAATAGCTCTTCGGCTAAAACAGCTGAAGAGTTTTTTTTATGAAAGGGAAGCCGCATCAAAAAAGAGGGTATGATAAAGAAAAGATAAGCAGAGTTTGTCATTTTCGGGAGAACTACAACGAAAGGGGAGAAAAGTATGGCCAGGAAAATTATGACCGGAAGGTATACCACGACAGGGGACCAGGAAGTGACTGTGTTTGTAATAGGAATGAGAATCAACAGATGGCGGGCGGTGCATAAATGGCTGCCGGTACTGCTCGCAATGCCCCCAATGATCAAAGAATTATCAATAAACAAAGAGCTTGGCTGCATGGGCTTACAAAGCTATATTCAGTTGCCAGCAACGATGATGATCCAGTACTGGAATTCCGAAGAACAATTGCTGGCATACGCAAAGGCGCCGAAGCATCTGAAGGCGTGGCGGACGTTTAATAAAAGAACTAAAGGAAATGACGCAGTAGGGATTTACTACGAAACGTATATAGTGCCAAAAGGGGCATACGAAACGATTTATGTAAACATGCCGTCCTTTGGGCTCGGCAAAGCTCTTAGCACTGAGCCAGTAACCAAAGTGACCGGTACAGCTAAAGAACGATTGAACCGGACAGCCGGAAAATAACCTGAAAATTAAGGAAAAGCGAAAGAAAGACAAAAAGATGCATTCAAAAGAGTTAACGCTGAGGGAGTGCCCCCTTTCAATGATTTATTAAAAAAATAAAATTCCAGGCAGGGACTAGGACTAAACTCTTGTTATGACGTATAATAAATAACAGTACCATCCCTGTGCAGAACACTCAGGGTAACTTTGACAAAAAGTGAGCAGATTAAATGAAAAAACTATGGATAGCCCTGACGCTTCTTATTGTAGCGGGTATTACTGCCGGAGTATTAATTTTTTCGGAATGCACCCAGGCAGCCGCGAGCTCCTGTCTTTATGTAGCGACGGACGGGGACGACAGTAATGACGGCAGCAGATCGGCACCGCTGCAGACGTTGAACGCAGCTTCTGAACAGGCGGAGCCTGGAACAATCGTATATGTCAGAGGGGGCACGTACGAAGAACCGCTGGAGGTATCACAAAGCGGCAGCGCCTCGAATCCGGTTACGTTTGAGGCATATGAAGACGAAGAAGTAATTTTAAGCGGTGAAGAAATGGAAGATGAAGCAGGGATAACAGCAATGATCCGCATAGAAAACCAGAATCATATCACCATTCGTGGATTCACCATCCAGAATTTATCGACAGAAATTAGCAACGAAACCCCAGTAGGTATTTTCGTTCATGACAGCGCCGAAGGAATTACACTCGATAACAACCATATTCGCGGGATTGAAACAAACGCAGACAGCGGAAATGCTCACGGTATTGCGGTATACGGCCGGGAAGCGATAACCAATGTCGAAATTATTAACAACACGGTGGAAAATCTTATACTCGGCTCAAGCGAAGCGGTTGTGTTAAATGGAAATGTAGAAGATTTTACGATTGCTTCGAATACAGTACGCCATAACGATAACATTGGAATTGACATGATCGGCTACGAGGAGGTCGGAGACGACCCGGATCTTGATTACACACGGAATGGAATCGTGGAAAACAACACCGTCTACGACAACTCTTCGTATGGCAATCCTGCATATGGCGAGGGGGATGTTTATGCCGCAGGAGGCATTTATGTAGACGGCGGCAGCGACATTGATATTCAGAACAATACGGTATACAGGAATGACCTGGGTATTGAAGCAACCTCGGAGCAGGACGGAGAACAGGCGGACAATATCCGGATTACCGGGAACACCGTCTATGAAAACAACTTTACCGGTATCTCCATCGGCGGGTATGACGAAAAAAGAGGCGGGACAAAAGACAGCACGATTACAGAAAACATTATATACCGTAATGATACAAACGATTTGGACGGAGGACAACTGCTGCTGCAGAATGATACGGAAAACAACAGGATTGAAAACAATATATTAACAGCAGGAAGCTCCCGGGTGTTTGTGGCTAATTACTTTGAAGATAACACGAATAACGAATTTGACCAGAATGTGTACCACCGGGAGAAGGGCAAGGAAGGCATCTGGATTTGGGAAAACGAGCAGGTATCGACGCTTAATGAATTTCAGTCCCTGATTGGCAGTAATAACGATTCCCGTTACGTGAATCCGCAGTATAAAAACGCCGCTAATTACAACTTTGAATTGTCGCAGGATTCCCCCGCACGTGATGTCATTGAATAAAAAAGGCCGGACGGATAGCAGTTTATCCGTCCGGCTCTTTTATGCTTTTAAAGAATGGTGCGTTTGTTCATCCACTGACTCAATTTAGTAAATAGGGTCGGAGGATTTGGACGTTCAAGATTATTCGGATTGCAAAAAGCAAAATAATCGACTTTTTCGATAAAGTACGTGAGACGGAGCAGAGCAAACAGCAGGGCCCCGCTCGATCCAAGAGCAAAGCTTAATCCATAGCCGTTAAATCCAAAAGGAAGAAGCAGGAAGGTGAGTACCGCATTTAAAGAGAAAAACAGGATGGAAGTAATCATCGCACCGCGCCGGTCTTCAAAATAGAGAAGGATCAGCGTCAGCACAAGAACCATCGCGTTTGAAAAGGCTCCGACCGTCGTAAAACGGAAAATCGAAATGATATCGTCCTCAATTGCCACGAAGGAGGTAACGTAGCCAATCGATAAAATGATTACAATCGAAATCAGGCCCTGGCTGCGAACGAGCCGTTCAAGCTCCTGCTTTAAGACGTACTGCATAGATTCCTTCGACGTTTTGATCTGCTGAAGCGTCCCTCCCTGGTTGATATAGCCGTAAAATGAACGATACCGCTCGTAAAAGCGGGTCTCCACCGATACGACAAAGATAATCAGGGTAGGAATAATAGTCAGATACGACCAGAAGATCGCGGTATCATACACCCGGTTATAGACGAACGAGTCGAGAAGAATCGACCTTCCTTCCCCGAACCAGATAATCCAGTTACACACCCAGATACCGACATTGTACAAAAATCCGGTCCAGAACAAGGTCGGGTATTTGTCGAAATAGCTGATGTATTGAAACTGGCTGTCAGATGTATGAAGAGGAAACGTGAGCAGCATTGAAAACAGCAGCCCGAACAAGGTGATAACCATGCCGCTCGTAAATCCGAGTACAAGCATAAAGCTTGTAGCGTGTGGAATGAACGCAAAAGCTTCTGCAGAGCGGCCAAGGAGAAATACCATGCCCACCGCAACCACTGCCCCGGATAAAAAGCTGTAGGCGACAGCCTGATAAAACTTTGCGGCACTTAAGAATAAAAACAGCACCCAGATTAAGTTAATGGTTACAAACAATACGAGGAGCAAAAGCTCATACAAAAATGGAAGAGAGCTGATCCATATAAAGATGAGCCAGGCAGTAACCGCGAGAAGCAGAGTTACTTTTGTCATTCCGAGAAAGGTTGGAAAGACTTTATTTGTCTTTTTCTCATAAAATAAATCCGCGACATATCGCGTAACTACCAGCTGCTGGATACCAAACAGCACCTGAGAAAATATAAACGAATAGGAAATCGATAAGTTGAAAAGCTCCCGTTCCTGCAGCGTTACAGGCAGAAAAACCATGGAAAACCATTGGATCATCGCAATCGTGGCGATAACTACAATCCATGGCCCGGCGGTTACGAGGCCGGCAAAAGCATAGGCTTTCATTCTGGAGGAAAAGTAATCTTCCTGAAACAACTGCTGGAGTTTAAACCCTATGCCGGCCATATTCGAGCCCCCTTTGATGATAACGTTCTGTGTACTCCTGAATAAACTGATGAATCTGGTAATACGCTTCGACCCGGCTCTGCCCGTTGCGGCCGAACTTTTCGGCCTCTTCCGGATGCTGATAAATCCATTCACAGCGCTGGGCGACCTGCTCCGGGTTCACCGGAGGCACAACAAAGCCGGCCGGCCCATATGGATCGCCTTCCCGGCCGTGAATCAGCTCGGAGCAGGAGCCTACATTTGTAGCGATAAAAGGGAGGCCTGCAGCCATCCCTTCAAGAACGGCCAGTGGCTGTCCTTCAGAAATACTTGTCAGCAGACATACATCAAACGTTGGCAGGTAATCGGTAATGTTTACTTTTCCGACTAGAAAGACATGGTCCTGGAGCCCAAGCTGGTCGACGAGCCGCCGGCACTCACCGGCATACTCGAGATCTTCATCCAGAGGCCCCATAATAGTGAGTTTAAATGGGACAGACCGGCTTTTTAAAATGTTACCGGCATGAATCATCGTCTTAATGTCTTTAATAGGGACAACACGCACAATAGCGCCGATATGAACATAGGATCGATGATGCTTATCTTTTTCTACAAGCGATAAGCGAGCGTAGTCAATGCCGTTCGGAATGATTTCAATCTTAGCCGGATCAGCCCCAATATCCTGTTGCAATTCGCCGTTGCGGGCAAACAAGGTGATTACATCATCCGCCTCTTTGTATGCCTGACGGGAAAGATGGTGGAAAAACGTGATCCAGCGCTGTTTGTAGTAATCCGGTATCCAGTCAGCCTGAAGAATTTCTTCCTCACGCTCCCGGGAATAAATGCCATGCTCGGTCAGAAGATAGGGAATTTCCTGCTGTTTTTTAATAGCTGCAGCTACCATACCGGCATAGCCTGTCGAGGCTGAATGCACAATATCAAGCTCGGGAAACGAAAATTGAAGCAGTTCGATCACGGGCGCAAACATGCCGCGCCACATCCAGAAATAATCGATAAACGAACCGGACTGCTTTTCTTTATCGTAGCTCTGCTGCACTATTTCCCAGAACAGGCTGCTTGAGAAAAAATTTTCTGTGCCCCCGAGCTTTTGTCCGAGAGCAAGAAGAGCGTCTGAACGGACTGACTCAAACATCATCCATTCGGTAATGGCTTCTTCATCCTCCGGCGTCAAATGGAAATTCCGCTGCCGTCTCGGCTGCTGCATATTAAGCGGAAGATTCAGGACCTGCGAAATGTTGCCCGGCAGCTCGTAACGGTAATCTTCCGGGGAGATCGGCTCCGGAGTGATAGCGATGATGATGAATTCATGCTCGGGCATCTGCTTTACGAGCATCTGGACCCAGCTGGCCACCCCGCCGCTGACGTACGGATAGCTTCCTTCTACAACCATACCTATTTTCATGACGCATCATCCTTTAATGGAATTTCAGCCTGCGGCTCTTCGAGGGTGAGCCGGTACAAAGTGCCGGAATCACCGTAGGCTTCAATGGAGCCGAAGTCAAAGCTTCCTGTTTCAATGGAGGTGCCCTTTTCAACACGAAGCATCATGGTGGAAGGTTCAAGAAGACTTTCCCCCTGAATCATAATCCGGTCCTCCTGATACATAACGTCAACGCTTGAAGCCTGATAGCTTTTCATTCGTTCGGTTGCCTGTGCCTGGGTCATGCTGTCGAGTTGTGGATAAGTGTCTTCGACAAAAACTGCCATGTCTTCAAACTGAGCTTTCATATCCTCCCAGCCTTCCCCGTAAGCCCGGTCCGGGTCAAGCACGTCATCCGGGTGAATAAAGTGGGAGAAGACACCGAAGTTTGCAATTGCATCTGCCTGAATGAATTGAGATTCGGAACTTTCCCAATACCCGCTGGAGATACGCGGGAAATGGTAAATCGACGGATATTCTTCATCTTCTTCAAACTCCTGAATGAAGCTTCCTTCGCCTTCGCCGGTATAGAGAGAAGCAATTGTGTTAATACTTGGAAGAGCGTTATGAATCGCTTCAATTCCGGTTCTGTTCAGTACGTTGGAAGGAGGCACGTACGTTTTAAATTCCTCTTCAGGATAGTAATGCTGAAAGACTTCCTCTACCCGTGTCAGTGACTCCTCCATTTTCTCCTGGCTTTCCCAAGGTCGGTATAAAAGCTCGGGATCCATCGGTTCGTCTTCGGTTACGAGTGGCTGGTGATTGTAACCGTGAAGGCCGATTTCTCCGTCGTGGCGGTAAACATTTCTACCAAAGAAAAGCAATGGAAAGCGGTCATTTTCAATAAGCTCTTCGGCCGTGGCATCCATCGTATCTTGATATGTGCCAATTATTAACCCGGTGTACGTAAGGTCGTGGTCCATGCCAATTTGCTTCATATCCTCCCACCAGACATCGGCGTAAAAGTCCTCCACAGACATATTGTACTGACTGGCAATTTGTTCGTTCTCCTCTGTCGGAGCGGGAGCAGGGAAGTCGTCAATATGGGCCATTTTAATGTCAGCCTGACTGCTTGCAAAAGCAGGAGGCAGAATAGATAGTGACTGCAGCATCATACCCCGTGAGTTTTTTATTTCCATGGAAGTTGTGTTCCAGAAAAGCGTTTTTCCGTCCCCGTATTCATTTGTCCACATCAGTGGGTCGCCTTCGGTGGATAAATAAGGCTCCGCTCCTTCACGCAGTGTTATGTTGGCGATGCTGTGGGAAAACAGGGTAGAATCAGAACCAAGATCGGTATAGCCCGGAAAAAGCTCCTGCTCAAAGGTAAGGCCCTGCCGGTTGCTAAAATCATTCACGTCGTCAATGCCGAGCATTTCGTTATATCTTGTGTCAATAAAACGAGCGCCAATGTAGAGACGGCCGCCCTCTTCGACGAAGGATTCTATTTCTTCAAATGGCCATTCTTCAGCATGCTCGCCGGCGAGAACAAGCACATTGTAAGGAGAAGGCTCGAGATCTGCAATTTCGTCCCGGGAAATTTCGGTATGCGGCACTTTAGCATAATCGAGGGCATGCTCAAAGTTATTTAACGTATTTTCAGAAAGGTCACTGTCGTTTTTGTGAATGTAGACATTCATTTCTTCACCTGCCGTTTCCGCGTTGCCGGAATCCATCGTTTCTGTTTCTTCCGCTGTGTTTGAGGCCTGATGGGGGAGCCACAGCTGAAAACGCTCGAGCCGGATAAACTGGAGAATAAGAAGAATACTTAAAATAACGACGAAGAGCCCGATCGTTGACTTCATCATCTGTTTTTTCATGAAACGACCCCTCCCATCTGCCGGACAATATACTGGCGGTTTTCCGGTATTTTTTCTGCAGCTACATGTTCATTCATTTGAGAGAGAACTTGCTCTATCCCGGCCCAGTCTTTTTGATTATAGTAGTATTCGATTAAGTTTAAATAACCATCGGCTTCATGTGGGAAAGCCTGAAGCATATACATGTACGTATTGACGGCCTGTGTTGGAGAACCTTGCTGCAGATAGATGTCCCCAAGCTGGTTGAAAACCTCCATCTGATCCGGAAAGTCTTTGGCCGCCTGTTCTAAAAACTGAAGATACACATAGCGGAGGTGCTCCTGCGAATGATCGTCAAGCAGGCGGCTGTCGAGGTAGCCCCGGTATACTCCCATCAATCTGCTGAGAGTCTCTTCGCTGTGAAGGTGTTCATGCTTCGTTTTTGCTGTATCAAGACTTTTTTCATAGCGGTCGACAAGCAGATTCATTGTCGTCGCAGCATAATGAACGGTCTCTGAATCATCGTTGTTGAGTCCGAGATTCAAATACTTTCCTTTATCCGAGATGTTGGAGTTAATCAGCTTCAGCATTAAGCTTTTGCGGTCCGGCTGGTTATCGTTTGTAAATGCTTCCATCAAGGGAGTGAGGTTTTTATTGTCTTTGGCTTCATAGCGAAGATGCTCCAGGTTAATCGGCTGAAACTTCACGTATTCTGTGTAATCAGAGACAATTTTGTTTGAATCCACCCTCCTCGAAGCCCACCAGGCAAGAAGACCGAAAGCCTCCCCGAGCAAAGGAAGAAAGCAGCTGATCAGCACAATCCAGATAACGGCTCCGTACTGATCCGGCTGGAGTCTTTTTTTCGCGGCCTTCGCCGCAGCAAATAAAATACAGGCGTGAACGATGTAAAAAAGAATCACGAGTATCGTTGGCTGTATAAGGTTACCCAGCATGAGTGCCTCCTTTTTCTTTTAAGGCTTTTTTGATTCGTTTTTCAACCACTTGAGCGTTTTCAGCATCGGTGCCGGGCAGGAGGAAGTAGAGAATACTCTGTCTGGCATCAAAGCCGATAATATCTATTTCACGCAGGTAGGTCCGCAAAATAACTTCAGCTTCAGCAACAGACATTCTCTCGAAGCGGTCAAACTGAATGGCTACTGTGCTGTAAGGAACGCCGTACTCTTCCTGGCGCACCTCCTGCTGGGCCACATGAGCATCAAAGGCATCTTTATAGTAGACTTTTGTTCCGGGAAGCATTTGTTTCTCTTCATCCTTGGCCTGCCATTCACGTGCTTTTTCAATACGGTTGGAAATCCAGTCAAGCACAAAGGACATGATTTGGATTTCATGAGTAGTAAGACGGGAGAAATCGAGCTGGTCGATAATCAGTACTTCCTGGATTTCTTCGTTATAAACGATAGGCCCTGCAATTACCGGGGCATTTTTTTCGTCTTTGACGTTTCGCAGCGTGATTGCCTTTTCCGTAAACAAGCGTTGGTAAAAGGATGATTCTTCGCTTAAAAATACAGTTTGCGGCAGTGTCTGGGAGCTTCCCTGACGCACTCTCAGCCGAAGGGATCTTTTCGACGAATCTACATGATAAATCGCAATATCATTAGCTTTAAATAAATCTGCGATAATCGCGATCGCTTCATTTCGCACAAGCTCCGGCGTAGGCTGGTCGAGCTTAATGCCGACCTGGTAAATCTGAGCAAGAGTATGCTCGGAGTCCAGTACTTTTTCCTGCATAACACGTTGGGAATCCTCGAGTTCTTTAATGGTTTTGGTCAGTTCTTTATTATCATCCCTCAATTCATCCTGGGTGTACGTAAGACTTTCATAGCGCTCCCGGTAGGACGAGCTGTAGAGGCCGCATATAACAGCGAGAAGCAGGGAAAACAATAAATAAAGGTAGTCCCCGGTATCATAAAACAGAAGGAACAGATCATCTCCTGCTGTAAATGTGGCAATAACGTGATACACAAGAATAGTGAAAAAACTCAGGATGGCAATATTAATGCCGTACCGTAGAGAGAAAAACAAAATAACAAACAAAAATGGGTTAAGTGTCCAATCAAGCATTCCCAGCTGGAATACCTGGTCGATGATCCCCAGTACAAGAACGACAACGAGCAGCTCCACAACTTTTCTCCACACATTTTTCTGCGTGTAAATCATCCCATCACCTCTTCAAAAAGTTATATTAGATTTATGTACCATATTGCCATTGCCGCACCATCAGAGTAAGATTAATGAAACTTTGTACTTATAAAAGAATTGAAACTGTGATGATAAGGGTTCAATGACATGGTTCATAAATCCCTGCACTTAAAAAGGACCGGTCCTAATTCTGTGCTTCAAAGCTTGATTATTATCTATAAGGAGGAGCATTATGGGTATTATCTCACAAAAAATGATTTTTGTTACAAATTTTTCTCTATTTTTTTATGAGTCTTTTCTAACGAAAATAAAACCCGCTTCTAGCGGTACTTTCCCGCTGGCGAAAATGCAAAATTACAAAATTTTTTACGATTCCCCAAACAAAAATATAATCAGGGAAATGAAAAATTATGATGTGGTAATCATTGAACCGGTTTATTATTCCAGACAGCAGATAAAAGCCATTCAAAAGGCGGGAACGAAAGTTTACGGTTATATTAATGCAATGGAAGCGGATCGATGGAATGAGGCTTTGTATACACAGATGGAGGAAAAAGATTTTTTTCACCGCCACGGAAGCCGCGTATATTATAAACAGTGGGATTCCTACCTTATGAATATGGACGAAGAGCATTACCGGCAAGTCCTTTTGAATGAAGTCACAAAGCAGGTTCACGCCAAAGGGTGTGACGGTGTATTTTTAGACACGGTGGGAAATATCGATGACGAGCATGAAAACGAATCTGAAATACTGCGTACGCAGCGTGCCGCGATGGCTGTGTTTATGCAAAGCATTAAAGATAAGCATCCGCACCTCGCCCTCATTCAAAACTGGGGATTTGATACGCTCAGTTCTGTCACGTATCCGTTTGTAAACGCCGTCATGTGGGAAGGGTTTGAGTATTCAGCAATTGTAGGGGATGAATGGGCGCAGCAGAAAATTGCCAAATTAAAAAAGCTGCGGAAAAAACACAAAATTCAAGTGCTGACGGTGTCGGGGCGTGAAGAGGAAGAAAGCCGGCAGTACGCAGAATCTAAAGGGTTCTGCCATTTTCATTCCCCGCGTGGATATAATGTCTGGGAATAGAGCAGAAAATCAAAGCAGTAAAGAGTTTTACAGATAATAGTATTGTTATTAACAAGAAAATGATGTAGTTTGAAAATAATAAATAACCAAATTTTGGGGGAGATCAGCGATGATTCTGGTAACCGGTGGTGCGGGATATATAGGAAGCCATATTTGTGTAGAACTATTAGAGGAAGGTCACGAAGTAGTAGTTATTGATAATTTTTCCAACAGCCGCTCCGTTTCGCTGGAACGGGTGGAGGAAATCACAGGAAAAACTCTTGAATATTTCGATGTGGATCTGCTGGACCGCAAAGGAATGGAGAGCATATTTGAAAAATTTAATATTGAAGCAGTCATTCACCTGGCAGGGCTGAAGGCAGTCGGAGAGTCTGTGGAGGTTCCGCTCAAATACTATCATAACAATATTACGGGTAGTATTATCCTTTTAGAGACAATGAAAAAATATGATGTGAAAAAGATGATTTTTTCGTCTTCGGCTACCGTGTATGGCACACCGAAAACAAATCCAATTACGGAAGACTTTGAGCTGCAGGCGACGAATCCCTATGGCAATTCAAAACTGATGATTGAAGATATTCTCCGGGATCTTTACGTGTCCGATCACGAATGGAGTATTTCCATCCTACGGTATTTTAATCCTATCGGCGCACATCCAAGTGGACGCATCGGAGAATCTCCAAGCGGTATACCAAACAACCTGATGCCGTATATAACGCAGGTGGCAGTAGGAAAGCTCCCGCAGCTGAATGTGTTCGGCGATGATTATCCAACAAAAGACGGTACCGGAGTGCGGGACTACATTCACGTTGTAGACCTTGCGAAGGGTCATTTAAGCGCCCTGCATAAATCGATGGAAGGGCCGGGTATTGGAGAGTTTAATCTTGGCACCGGCCAGGGTTACAGTGTACTGGAATTGGTGGAGGCCTTCGAAAAAGCATCCGGCAAGAACGTACCATATGAAATACGGGACCGGCGTCCGGGTGATATTGCTGTCTGCTATGCCGACCCGGCCAAGGCCCGTAATGAACTGGGATGGACCGCTCAAAAAGGAGTCGAGGATATGTGTGAGGATTCCTGGCGCTGGATTAAAAATAATCCAGAGGGTTATCCGTCTGTGTAAATAGTAATGACTTAAAAAAAGCCTGGCATTCCAGGCTTTTTTTGCTTATATTTCTAAATTTAAGAGAAATTTCTAAAAAAATGTACTTTATATGTATAAAATATAGTTCTTTAAGCACGGTACTTATTGCTGGATTTGCAGTATAATAAAGGAAATAATGAATGGATGTTCACTCATACATATGCCGGGCGACCGGCATAACTAAATAAATGGGGTGAGCAGGATGGTTATGAAGTGGTTTAAAGCCGCTGTCATTCTGGTATTTTTGCTTGTTACCTGTTTCTCGTTCCCGGTTCAGGCGGACGCTGCGAGCTCAAAGTATGTAGTGAAAGGAAATACTTCAAGCAAGGTGGTGGCGCTGACTTTTGATGATGGTGCGGATGGCACGAATATTTCCAGAATTCTTCAGACGCTGTCGACTCACAATGTAAAAGCCACGTTTTTCTTAACTGGTACTGGTACGAAAGATCACCCGCAGTCTATTCGAAATATCGCAGCTGCTGGGCACCAGCTCGGTAATCATTCATATTCCCATCCTGATTTCACTACCATTTCCACAACGAAAATGAAAAAGGAGCTAGCAGATACTGAAGCCCTTGTAAAAAGCACTACCGGCAAATCAACCAAGCCAATCTTCCGGGCTCCGTTTGGCGCCACCAACTCCACCGTGCTTAAAACAGTGGGAGATGCAGGCTATACGCATACTCTGCACTGGAATATCGATACCATTGACTGGAGAGGACTTTCAAAAACGCAGGTGCTGAATAAAGTAGTCAATAATATTGAACCGGGTTCTATTGTATTAATGCATACCGGGGCAGGAGCGCCTGGCACGCCAGCTGCACTGCCGGAAATGATTACCAAGCTGAAAGCGCAAGGATACAAATTTGTAACGGTCTCTGAGCTTCTGCAAATCCAGGGTTCGCCATCGACCGGGGGAGCTTCTTATACTGTGAAATCGGGAGATACGCTATACAGCATCGCGAACCGCAACGATGTGAGCGTGACAGAGCTGAAAAAAGCGAACGGCATTCCGACGAGCTCGAACGTTATCCGGGTTGGCCAGGTGTTGAAAATCCCGGGCAAAGGGACTACTACTCCACCTCCTGCTGAATCCGGCTCGTATACCGTGAAATCCGGGGACACGCTGTACAGTATCGCGAACCGCAACGATGTGAGCGTGACGGAGCTGAAAAAAGCGAACGGCATTCCGACGAGCTCGAACGTTATCCGGGTCGGCCAGGTGTTGAAAATCCCGGGTAAAGGCACAACCTCTCCGCCAGCCTCATCTACTACGTACACCGTAAAGTCAGGTGATACGTTGTACAGCATCGCAGGAAGATACAATACTACTGTCCAAAAAATCGCTGCGGACAATAACATCTCCAATACTGGAGTAATCAGTATCGGTCAGAAATTAAAAATCGCTTCGTAATAAAAGGTTGAACGTAAGCCCTGTACGGGTAAAGAGAAGCAGACCGTAAGAAAAGGGAGGTTTTCTAATGACCGAAATTACGTTCAAGCCAGAAAAAGGCACACACACTACGAAAAGCAGCGACGGTCATAACATTCAGTACACGATCAATTTCGTGGAAAAAAATAACGAACGGGCTGTACACGTGAATTACGAAACGAAGGACCGGCTTACACCGCAGGCTGGAACAGTACTATTTGAAATGGGACAAACAACGATAGAGCAGCGTGGAGTTGTTTTTAATTTAGATGGTACGCTTGAAAAAGGAGAAAACGAATAAACCGGCTGAAAAATCAGCCGGTTTTATTTATTTAAAAGGAAAAATGATTACAACTAAGGGCGTTTTTTAATCAGCAAAGCCATGCTGCTCCTTAAACAAACGAGCTTTTTCTTAAAATACTCGTTTCCTTCTTGACACATAAAAAAACAAAGCGTAATATTATCTTTAATTAAAGATAATTGAATTGAGGATATGATGAGCATGAGCAATCCTAAGAGCGGGCAGGACCTCGCTTTAAAATCATTAGTCGTGTTATCAAGAGCCAATCATGCAGTAGAAGAAAAAATAAGGGAGGATATACGTGCACATGGTTTGAATCCTACCGAATTTGCTGTGCTTGAGCTTTTGTATCACAAAGGAGAACAGGCCATTCAGCGCATCGGAGAAAAAATTCTGCTGTCGAGTGGAAGCATGACCTACGTTATTGATAAACTCGAAAAGAAAGAATATCTTTTTCGGACCCGGTGTCCGGAAGACCGGAGAATTATTAATGTACGTATTACAGAAGAAGGCTCTGTCTTGATGGATGAGATCTTCCCTCGTCACCAGGCAGCTATTCAGGAGATGTTCAGTGTACTTGATGACCAGGAAAAAGAAACATTTATAGCTATGCTGAAAAAATTAGGTCTCTCTCTCGAAAAATAATTTTTTTTACGTTAATATCTTGAATTAAAGATATATGGTTTCGAAATAATAGTGAAGAGAGGATGAATATGAAGAAAAAAACTGCTGGTATTCATCACATTACGGCTATCGTAGAAAGTCCAAAAGAAAATATCGCCTTTTATTCAGAAGTTCTTGGTTTAAGGCTTGTTAAGAAAACCGTGAATTTTGATGATCCCGGCACGTATCATCTGTATTTTGGTGACAGTGAAGGTTCGCCGGGCACCATTATGACGTTTTTCCCCTGGAATCAGAAACGTAGAGGCCGGACTGGCAGCGGCCAGGTGGATACCACAGTGTTTGCTGTCCCTTCCGGGAGTATTACCTTCTGGAAAGAACGCCTCACCGCTCTCGGGGTGAAAGTCGAACAATTCGGAAGATATAACGAGACGTACCTTCGCTTTCAGGACCCACACGGCCTTCATCTAGAGCTGACGGAACGTCCGCCGGCGGGGAACAGTTCTTCCAGGGTGCCTGATGGTTACGCTATACAGGGATTTGCCGGGGCGGTACTGAATTCCGGGGCACCTCACCACACAGCTGATCTTCTCGGGCAGGTGATGGGAATGAAGTATGTGGGACAGGAGGGGACGTATCTCCGTTTCCAGACCGAAGCTCCTTTCGGGAATACCATTGAGATCAGTACAGCACCCGTTCCGAGGGGAGAACTCGGGACAGGTACTGTGCACCATATAGCTTTCCGGGCTCAGGACGACGCGGACCAGCTCGAATGGCAGCAGCATATGACGGCCCGTGGCTACGCAACTACGGAAGTGAAGGACCGTGATTATTTCAAAGCCATCTATTTCCGGGAGCATGGTGGTCTGTTGTTTGAGATTGCGACCGATCCCCCGGGGTTTACCCGGGACGAGCCGTTCGAACAGCTGGGACAGGAATTGAAGCTGCCGGTCTGGCTGGAGCCAAGGCGGGAGCAGATTGAAGCGTCACTGGAACCGGTGCATGCATCAGAATAAAGGAGGATTATAGTGAAACACATTTTTCAGCAGGGAACTGACCAGAGCAAACCAACATTCATGCTTCTTCACGGGACAGGGGGAACAGAAAACGATCTATTACCGGTGGCGGGAATGATAGATGATTCCGCTTCGGTGCTTGGGGTGCGCGGAAATATTACGGAAAATGGCATGCCAAGATTCTTTAAACGATTGGCCGAAGGCGTGTTTGATGAAGAAGATTTAATGAAACAGACGGAGGAGCTTTATGGATTTATAGATACCGCTTCTGCAGAGCATTCCTTTGACCGGAAGAACGTGGTGGCTGTTGGGTATTCCAATGGCGCCAACATTGCTGCGAACCTGCTCTTTCATTACGAAGAGCCGGTAAAAGGGGCGGCTCTTTTTCATCCGATGGTGCCCCGCCGAGGCATACAGCTTCCGGATTTAACAGGCCTGCCTGTGTTTATAGGAGCGGGAAAAAATGACCCGATCTGCCGCCCGGAAGAAACAGAGGAACTGGCGAAAATGCTTGAAGCAGCTGGTGCTGAAGTCACCCTGCATTGGGAGGCCGGCGGCCATCAGCTGACAAGAGAAGAAGTGGAGCAGGCGGCTGCCTGGTATAAACGCTCGGTACTTTAACTTAATTGACTCTCGTGTGTGAATGGAGCACGCATCCTTATACCAGAAAGCATGCAGGAATAAAAGAAATGGTGGTGCACGAAAGTGGGACTATTTGATTTTTTGAAACAAAATACAAGGAGCGATGAAGCAATGGAAAACGTAAAAGTAGCAGTCATTTATTACAGCGCAACAGGCACAAACTATACAATGGGACAATGGGCCGTGGAAGGCGCAGAGGCAGCCGGGGCGGAAGCGAAGCTCGTCCGTGTTCCGGAGCTTGCTCCTGACGAAGCGGTACATGCAAACCCGGCGTGGAAGCAGCATCTCGAAGATACCTCCCACATTCCTGAGGCCACACTTGCTGATCTGGAATGGGCAGATGCCTTTATTTTCAGTATGCCGACGCGTTTTGGCAACCTGCCGGCGCAGATGAAGCAGTTTATTGATACTACCGGCGGCCTGTGGATGAATGGTCAGTTGGTCAATAAAGTTGTAAGTGGCATGTCCTCCGCCCAGAACCCACATGGCGGACAGGAAGCCACAGTGAAAAACCTATATACGACGATGATGCACTGGGGAGCCATTATCGCTTCTCCGGGCTACACAGATCCAGTCACGTTCGCTTCCGGCGGCAACCCTTATGGAACGAGTGTAACGGTCGACCAGGAGGGCAACATGCAGGAAGACATTGAAGAAGCCGTCAAGCATCAGGCGAAGCGTACAGTGACAGTAGCTTCATGGGTGAAAAAAGGTATGGAGCAGCAGTAGTCAAAAAGGGGCGCACGCGCCCCTTTTATATGGAATTTAATAAAGCATTAGGAACAAAGGAGGAACGCAGGGTGGAAGGAATCAGAGGACTGCACCACGTAACAGCTATTACGAGCAGTGCAGAAAAAAATTATGAGTTCTTTACGTACGTATTAGGCATGAGGCTTATCAAAAAAACCGTCAATCAGGACGATATTCAGACGTATCATTTGTTTTTTGCTGATGATGAAGGAAATGCCGGCACAGATATGACTTTTTTTGATTTTCCAGGTATCCCTAAAGGCACACATGGCACAAACGAGATCGCGCGAACATCGTTCCGGGTGCCAAGTGATGAGGCTCTGGCATATTGGGAAAAACGATTTGACCGAAAAGATGTTAAGCACCAGGGTATTTACGAGCGCTTTGGCAAAAAACGTCTCCCATTCGTTGATTTTGATGAACAGCAGTATGAACTTGTTTCTGATGAAAATAATGAAGGAGTGCCGGCAGGAAAGCCGTGGAAAAGCGGTCCTATCCCAGATGAGTACGCGATTACGGGGCTTGGGCCCATTTATGTCCGTATCGATAACATTGACTATTTTAAAGAAATGATGGAGCGAGTGCTCATGTTTAAAGAAATCGGACATGACGGCTCATTTCGTTTATTTGAGGTCGGAGAAGGAGGAAACGGCGCCCAGGTGATCGTCGAATACAATGCGGTTCTTCCGCCGGCACGTCAGGGCTACGGCACTGTGCATCACTCGGCATTCCGGGTGAAGGATCGCGAGGAACTCGACGCCTGGATCCAGCGAATGGCGGATTTCCGCTTCCGTACATCTGGGTACGTGAACCGGCATTATTTTGAATCACTTTACTCTCAGGTGGCACCACAGATTTTATTTGAATTTGCGACGGATGGACCGGGATTCATGGGAGATGAACCATATGAGACCCTCGGAGAAAATCTCGCCCTGCCGCCGATGCTCGAGCCGCAGCGCGAACAGATCGAGGCGTCTGTGCGGCCGATTGATACAGTAAGAAGCACGAAAACATTTGAAAAAGAATACAATGACTAAGTCAACGCCTTCGGCCTCCGGGCTGGAGGTTTTTTTATGAATCATCTTTGCCTGAAAAATGGAAAGTATAGTAAGCTGGTAAAAAGAAGTCAGAACGCATCTCCATGCAGGATAAAAACGGAAAATCAATTCCAGTTGTGCGGCTGAAGCTTCAATTAAAGGAAGAAATCGATGCCGATCTATACCGTTACCTGCATAGTGATTAGAAGCTAAAATTCTGCTAGCTGATTTAATTAGGAGGAAATGTCATGTGCGGCAGTTCATACCCGGCAGTTCAAAAAAGTGGGAAAATAAAAAAGTTCAGCATTGCAGCGTTAGGTATACTTGCTACGCAGTGGACGCTGTTTCTTACAGGTTTTTATACTATACTGCCTCAGGCTGCAGTGGAAAAAATATTCATTTCTGTCTGGGTGGTTTCCGCCGGCGTAGGTTTTATTGGCGCTGCATGGGAGTGGAGAAATAACCAGAGATTTTCAGGGGTGCTGCTGATGCTTGCTGTTTTAAATAGCTTTTTCGCCTGGGCGGCCCATGGCCTGGGAAGTATGTAAAACAGCTTGCTGTTTTCAGATTTAACGTACATGGAATATATCTATTTTATTACCCTGCTTCCCGGACTAGGCTGCTCTTCCTTCGGGTATAGGGGAGCATGTAGACTGGGAGGAGGAGTATATAATGAAAAAGAACGCCCTGGTGACTGGCGGGAATCGCGGTATTGGACTGGAAGCCTGCCGGCAGTTAGCTCAAAGCGGCTTCAAAGTATGGCTTGGAGCAAGAGACGGAAATGCGGGCAGGGAAGCAGCAAAAGCATTACAGGACGAAGACCTCGACGTGCAGTTTATTGCACTCGATGTCGGTCTCCCTGATATGGTGGAGGCGGTGAAAAAACACATTCTGGACGAAGACGGAAAACTCGATGTGCTTGTAAATAACGCCGGAATTTTTCCGGATCAAAAGCAGTCTATCGTTGATATTGAACCAGAAACGTTCGAAGACATTCAATTAACAAATTATTTCGGACCGTTTTTTACGATGAGGAGCTTTATGCCCTCCATGCTCGAAGCAGGCTATGGACGTATCGTAAATATAGCTGCTGAAATCGGAGTTTCCGGCACTATGGATGCCCCGATGGGTGGCGCGTATAAATCCTCTAAATATGGATTAAATGCTCTGACACGGCTGTTCGCCGGAGCGGTACGGAAAAAAGATGTAAAAGTGAATTCGGTCAGCCCGGGATGGGTACAGACTGATTTGGGCGGAGAAAAAGCTAAGCGGAAGCCGGCTGAAGCAATGGAAGGTATTTTGTGGCTTGCCCAGCTTGACGAAGATGGACCAAACGGAAAGTTTTTCCGTGATAAGGACGAACTGGATTTTTAAAGCAGGCGCACCTCCCGGAGTGCGTTTTTTTATTGAAAAAATTCTATCATTAACCACAAAAATACCTCCACCTTAATTTGTGGTGGAGGTATCCTCTGCATCGTCGTTAATGATGTTAACTATCTGCTGTGTGGCCCGGCGGCCTTCATCGGTGTCCTGGAGCTGAAACACATGAGGCATTTCCGGATACTCATAGTAGTTGATGGGAATGTTTTTCTCGTCGGTAATCTCAGAAAACTTCCGGGCATCCGCAAGAAACAATTCATGAGTGCCAACAATTAAAGTCATATCTCCAAGTCCGGTCATATCTCCATAAATCGGACTTACCATCGGATTTCTCAAATCGGCGTCTCCGGCATAGGAAGCTCCGGCGTTCAGCAGCCATTCCAGATCAAGAAAAGGATCTACCGAAGTTAAATCCTGGATGCCGGGATTTGTCATGCTGACGTCAAGCCACGGAGAAAGCATGATAATATCTCCCGGCTGTTCGATGCCCTGGCGGTTTAGCTCCTGGGCAAGTGCAAGAGCCAGTCCCCCGCCGGCGGAGTCCCCCATAATGATAATATTTTCAGCTTCTGTGTTTTCAAGTGTCTGCGTATAGAGAGGCACCAGCTTTTCGAAGGTCTCTTCATATTGATGCTGCGGGGCTTTCGGGTAAACAGGGAGCATTACCGTACTGTCAGTCTGATCCTGCACTCCTGCAAGCCACTGAAAATGACGGGGGTTCGGCTGACTGACATAGCCGCCCCCGTGCAGATAAATGATTTTCTTTTCTGCGGGCTGTTCGTTATCGAGTACATAGTTGTCCATGCCGTTTAATGTCATTTTTTCGTAATCGTAACGGGCCTCAGTTTCTTCGGGAAGCTGGTACTCCGGCCTGTCCGGATAAGGCCCGTCTTTGCCGGTTGAGCCGTCAGCAAGGTTTGTCACTACGGACATTACCGAGCGGTCCTCGTGCCAGCTTGTGTAGAGGATAAACGCAGAAAATCCTGCAGCGAAAAGACCCAAAAGGCTTAAAATCCAGTATTGTAATTTTCTCTTTGGTGTTTGTCTTTTCATGCACCGACCTTCCTTAAAAGTTGCTTCGTGAGAGCCAATACGTATTATCTTAACACAGGTATTTGATTGTTTACAGTTTTCGGTCCAGAAGGAGGCCGGGGTGTTATTTGCCGATAAGAAATGGCGCTTTGTTTTTAATTAAATATACGAATGGCACACTGATGATAAGCGTAACTACAGTAAACATAATTCCCCATAAAGAAGTAATAGGCATAGGATTGCCTTCAATACCGAAGCCGTATTGAAGCGTGATACGAATGATGGCGAAAATCATAAAATGTAAAGCGAAAATGATCAGTGAGTTCTGTCCCAAATAACTGAGGATGCGGCTTTTTCCTGCCAGACGAAAGCTTAAAAATAAAATACCCGCAATGCCGAGCAGAGAAGTGGAAATGAATATAGGAATAGACTCGTATTCCCCGGAGCGCATGTCGATCCGGTTCGTAAATTGAATGAGCGGATAAATCAAACTCAGTGTTACGGCCGCCGCCACCCAGCCGAAGGAGTGTTCGAATATTTTTGTGTGGGCCTTTAATAAATAACCGAGTCCGAAAAACAATACAGCAACAGTAGCTACTTGAATGCTCCAGGGGAGCATGGAGTCAAACCAGCGTGTGGAAAAATATCCTGCCGCAGCGACAGCAACAATGCTGATAACGCGGACAATGTTCCACGGCACATATTTGAGCAGCAGGTAAAAGCCAACCTCGACGACAAACAGGCAGGTCAAAAACCATATAGCCGGATTGTAGGTGAGCAGGTAGTTGTCTCCGGCAGAGTAAAAGATACCAAGAGCGGGAATAATAGCGTCAACGTCATCTTTACCCAGAAGAGGACGCTCGAGAAAAAACCAGAATGTATATGTAATGATGGAAAAGGTAAAATAAGGTATAAGCAGTGAACGGCCTTTTTTCCTGGCGAAATCGACCGGCCGAAGATCAGTATAACTGCCTTTAAATGTAACCCCGGATAAAAGAAAGAACAAAGGCATATGAAAGGCGAAAATATACTGGCGTAGAATATCATCAATAGGAGCGTGCCCGAGGACAACGAGAATTATGCCGAGACCTTTGGCAATATTCACCCATTCAAAGTGCTGATTCATCATTATCACCTGCGTCAACTGTTAATTTTAGTGTCAGAAATGCTGAAAGATACAGCATATCACGGAGGAAAAGCGATAACTATCGCAAATGTATGTAAAAAAGTAAAATGAACTGTTTTCAAAAAGCAATATACTATGTCACATACCCTGTATACTGCCATTGTATACGACGAACTGAAGCAATACCGCAAATAACCGCAGAAAGGGGTCTAACCTCATGCAGGAATTCCGTCTCACAAAAATAAAGCTCGAACATTCAGCGAAAACGATCAATATTTCACGGGGATCGCTGACTATTTATGACGATGAAGCCAGTATATGGTATGCCGAGATTGAACAGCCTTCAGAGTTGGAATTATTACATGAATGGAAGAAAAAAGATACAGAAGAGGAAGTGGTTTTTTTCACTGATGGCCACAGCGCAAGAATCGGCTTCGCTAAAGTCACCAGAGTAACAGAAAGCAGCTCGGGAGTGAGTGTGAGCTTTAAAGGAAGTGGAGAACTGAGGCTCCTGGGAAGTAAACAGTAATAAAAATACCTGTGGGACTGAATGAGCGCTTATACCGGCTGCCCTGCACACAGTTGAAAGATAGAAAAGCATGTAAGCGCTTTAAATCACTTTTAAAATGTGTGAAAATAGGGAAAACAATAAAACACAGACCCGGAGTAGAAGTCTTTGGAACTCATTAAGGGGGGCGTTACCGATGAAGGAGTATCGCTTAACGAGATTGAAGTTTGAACACGCACAAACACCATTGACGTTCGATAAAGGACTTTTAACTGTATATGATTACGAGCCGGCAGAAGTGTGGTATGTAGAGCTTGAAAACCCTCATCATATCGAGCTGTTTGAAGAAATGTATGAGAACTGTGATGTACGCAGCATGATTTTTTATACAGAACGAAACAGTGCACGGATTGGCAAAGCGAACATTACCAGGGTATTAAAAAGCGACGGGAAGGTAAGCGTCAGTATTAAGGGCGAAGAAGCATTAAAGCTTGTAGGAAGTTAAACAGCCGGTGCCCGGGAAATGTCCCGGGTCTTTTTTTGCTCCTTGGGTAAAAAATGGTTCTGGAAGGGCCTGAAAGGGAAAGAAAAAAGCAAAACACAGAGAATGACAGAATGGAAGATGACACATGCTGATAGATATAAAAAAGGAATGGGAAAAAATCATTGGCCCGTTCGCGAGCGAACGTTTGACGGGAGGGTTCAGCCACCACACCTTTTTGGTTACCCAGACGTCGGGACAGCGTGTATTGAAAATTGAGAAAGGACGCGGCAGTTATCTGCGCAGGGAGTATGAAGTGCTCGAACAGCTGCAGGGCGGATCCTTTCTCCCGGCTCCAGCGGGCTGTCTGGATTCAGAGGGCTATTTTTCATTTATGCAAAGCTATCACCGCGGAGAAAATATCTCTAAACTGCCGCCTCACTCTTCCCTCTGGCTTGAAGCCTATAAAAAGCTTGCTGCCGTGCTTGCTTCTGAGGTACACAGCCGTTCCGGGAAGGTTCGGGAGTATGACCGGAATGCGGAGCCTTTGCAGCTGGGTATAGATACGCTGCCTCCACGGGGCATGCATCAGCAGGCTGTAGAAGCCTGGGAGGCACGGACACCTGGGGAAATTACGTTTGTTCACGGAGATGCGGGGCCGCACAATATGATTCTGAACGAAAACCATAGAGCAGTCCTGATCGATTGGGAGTGGGCCGGATGGAACGATCCGATGATAGACATCAGCTGGGCATTATGGAACGCAGCATTCCACGCCCCTGAAAGGTACAGAGAACTCCGTCGTGCATTTTTAGAAACGTACGTAAATATTCGTACAATGAAGATTACAGATGAAAACATTAAAGCCTATAGTCTTGCTGTGATTTACCGGGCGCTTGGCCGGGTAAAACGTTCTCCGGAAGCTATTCAGCGCCGATGGATCAAACGACTGGAATGGACATTGACCAGCAATTGGGAAAAGGGGGAAACGCTGTGAACATTCAACCAATGAAAGAAATTGACTGGCAGAAGAAAAAGGATTTTTTTGCCACCTGCTGGGAAACAAATGAAATGCATGTTAATAATCAAACGTATGTACTGCCGGAGCTTGAAGGATTCTGTGTCCAGGAGGAGGGTGTTCTTGCCGCAGCGATTACTTATACATACGAAGGCAGCATCGGTTTAATTGTGTCTCTGGACAGTATAATTGAGAAACAGGGACATGCGAGCCGTCTGCTAATGTATACAGAAGAGTATTTAAAAAAAGCGGGAGTGAAAGACCTGCGAGTCGTCATTACAAATGAGAATGAATACGCGCTTCGTTTTTACCGGCGCCGGGGGTTTCAGCTGGCGAGTGTACATGTTGATGCTGCGAGGAGAGCCCGGGAGGATAAGCCCTCCATCCCGCTTGTCGGTGTGAACGGAATAACTATCCGGGATGAGTGGCATTTGAGGAAATGGTTATAGCAAAAGAGAGCCGGCATAATAATGCACGGCTCTCTTTTTAGGATCCAAATATTGGGGAGGCTGCCTGTTCCTCGCATAAATTATAAGGAAGACAGAGTGGCATTCCGGAACGGGGATCTTTAATAATATCGCTTTTAATGCCAAACACTTTTTCGATAATTCCTGCTTCCATCACCTCGTGAGGAGTGCCGGTCTTTACAACATTACCGTGTTTGATGGCAACAATATGGTGAGCGTAGCGGCTGGCATGATTCAAATCATGCACGACCATTACGATTGTCCGGTGCTCCTGAACATTTAGTTTTTCAAGAATGTTCAGCACTTCCATCTGATGGGCCATATCAAGAAAGGTGGTAGGCTCATCCAGGAACAGGGTGTCGGTTTCCTGTGCCAGAGCCATGGCAATCCATGCCCGCTGGCGCTGCCCGCCGGATAAATGATCAATTGGGCGGTTGGCAAATTCGCGCATGCCGGTGATTTCAATTGCCCAGCCGATCATTTCTTTATCATGGGCTTTTAAGGAACCAAAACCGCGCTGATGGGGGGCCCGCCCGTATGTTACAAGCTCCGTAACCGTTAAGCCCTGCGGCGCTTCAGGGTTTTGGGGAAGAATGGCCATCTGTTTGGCGAGTTCTTTTGTTTTTTGGCTGTGAATGGAGCTGCCGTTTAAGTAAACGACACCCTTCGAGGGCTTCATCAGCCTGGACAGGGCCTTTAGAATGGTAGACTTTCCGGAACCATTTGCGCCGACGAGCGCAGTAATTTTACCAGAAGGAATCTCAATATTTAAATCGTTTACGATTGTCTGCTGATCATAACCAATATGGAGTTGATCTGTTTCGATCATCAAATAAACATCCTTTCAGGGTGATAAAGTTAGACATTGCTTCTGGCAAGCAGGTATAGGAAATAAGGAGCGCCAATAACGGCAACGACAATCCCTGCATGAATTTCCGAAGGTTGAATGATAGTGCGGCCGAGTGTGTCCGCAAACAAAAGCAGAAGACCTCCGAGAAGCGCCGAGGCAGGGAGAGCCAGCGCATGATTGGGGCCGATCAGCCTCCGTGCTATATGAGGAGCAATCAGTCCGACAAAGCCAATGCCGCCGCTGACAGAAACAGCCGATGCCGCAAGCGCCACTGACGCGAAGGTAAGTAAAAGACGCTCTTTTTCCACCCGGAGGCCGAGCCCTTTTGCCATCTGTTCGCCGAATGTGAGAGTATCGAGCGCGCGCCACCGGTAGTAAATGAAAATCGATAAAATAATAAACCAGGGAAGAAACGAATATACATAAGGCCAGGTGGACCCGTAAATTCTTCCAGCCAGCCATATAGCGACAAAGTCAAACTGCTCCGGCTGCAAACGCAGCATGAGAACGGTCATCAGTGCATTCAGCCCGGCAGCTACTGCGATGCCAGTCAGTATCATTCTCATCGGTACGAGGCCGAGCTGCCGGTCGTAGGCAAGAATATAAATTAATGCCGCAGCCAGCAGGCCGCCAAAAAGCGCGAATACCGGAAGTAGATACGGAGAAGCGGCGTCAATCGAGCTGAAAAACGAAATATATAAAACTACAAACAAACCGGCTCCAGTAGTAATACCGAGAATACCCGGATCGGCCAGACTGTTACGGGAGATTCCCTGCAGTACGCATCCTGAAACGGCAAGAGCCGCTCCGACAAGAAGCGCGATAACGATCCGGGGAAGACGGAACTGAAATAGGACGAGGTTCTGGTTGCTGTCGCCAAACCCGAAGAGCGTCTTTAACACTTCAAACGGTCCCAGCGGGGTAACACCGGAATTCATGCTGAACAGCAGTACGATAAATATTAGAATGGCGAGGAAGCTGAATACGAAAATGCGCCGTCGGCGGCGCTTTCGTTCCCATTCGCCGGAAAATATAGAATGCATTTAGAGCTCCCTCCTCTCGCGGCGCGCAATGTATAAAAAGAACGGCACACCGATAAGCGCGAATAAAGAGCCGAGAGGGGTTTCGTACGGCGGATTAATAATCCGGGCACCGATATCGGCGAGCGACATAAAAATCCCGCCCACGACGATTGAGCACGGAATGATAGCCCGGTAGTCGACTCCTACGAAAAACCGGACAACGTGAGGAATAACGAGGCCGACAAATCCAATAGGACCCGCAATAGACACGGCAATGCCGGCGAGAAACAAAACGGCAAGTGTGCAGAGTAATTTGATCAGGCCGACACGCTGCCCAAGACCCGAAGCGATATCATCCCCAAGGCTTAAAATAGTGACAGACCTCGATAGGGCGACTGCAAATACAAGCGCTCCCCCCATCCACGGGAGGGCTGGCAGCAGCTGTTCCCACCGGACGCCGGACAGTCCGCCGGCATACCAGAAAGCAATATCCTGGCTGAGATCAAAGTGAATGGCAATGCCTTCACTTAACGCAGTGAACAGGGCGTTAATCGCCGCCCCGGCAAGTACCATACGAAGAGGCGTCAGGCCGATGCGTGAAAGCGAAGCAATGCCAAAAATCAGTCCCATGCTGATCGCCGCGCCTAAAAAAGAAAAAACGATCAGCAGGTTATAAGAAAGGCCCGGCAGAAATGCAAAACAGACTGCCACCATAAAAATTGAACCTGCGTTGATGCCGAGAATCCCGGATTCGGCCAGTGGATTTCTTGTCATTCCCTGCATAATGGCTCCGGCTACGGCGAAGCAGGCGCCGACAATAATATCTGCGATAGCCCTTGGAAGACGAAGCTCACGGATCACGACGTGATCATTCAGGGAAGCGTCATAGTGAAACAATGCGTTCCAAACAGTACCAATTTCCACGTCTGCAGCGCCGACAGAAATCGAAAGCAAAAAAATAAATCCAAGTATAGGAAGGCCGGCAATAAACATTAGTACAGCTGTTACAGGACGTGAAGTAATATCGTCTTTATAGGTGGAGGGTTCCGTTTGTTGACGCATTTTTATCCTCTTTCAACATTAAAAAGTCATTCAGTAGTGATAATCATTATCAATCAATATTTATCATATCAGCTGAATTTCTTTCTGTCCATGTTTTCCTATACAAGCAGAGCAAATAAAACAACTTCCGCCTTTTCCAAGAGGGAAGTTGTTTTATTATTTTTCAGGTAGTGTCACCTTTAATCAACTGAACGTCGAGGACGATGTTTTGATTATGCTTTCGGTCATCCTGCCGTTCAATATTATTGATTAAGGAAAACGCAAGCGATTCTCCCAATTTATCGAGTGGCTGCTGAATGGTAGTCAGCCTGGGTGTCTGCAGCATACGGGTGAAGCTGTGATTGTCATAGCCGATAATTTTCAGTTCATCAGGTACATGGATATGATGTCTTGAGGCATAAACATATAACGCGTAAGCGAGCAGATCGTTACTGCAGAAGATGCCGTCATAATTTTTAAGAACAGTACTGATCTGTTCTTCAATAAATTTATAATTATCTTCAAAGGTCGCTTCAATATAGGCACCTTCGATACTCCTATAAGCGACGCCTGCTTTCATAGCTGTTAATTCAAAGGCGTCCTTGCGCCGGTTGGCAAGCAGGTCGTATTCGAGCGGTCCCGAAATATGAAGGATTTTTTTGCACCCGCTCTCAATGAGGTGTCTGGTGGCAATCTCTCCGCCTTGATAGTTATCACTGGCGACATAGGGAATAGAAGGGGAAATCACGCGGTCAAAGGAGATAACCGGCATTTCTTCATGTTCATATTTTTCGGTAGACAATGTATGACTGCATACAATAATACCGTCCGCCCGGTTCTGGCGGAGCATATTTATATAATTGGCTTCCTTTTCGGCATCGTGCAGAGAATTACAGACGATGATTTTGTAATGCCGGCCAATTGCGTAAGCTTCAATTTCATTAATCAGTTCAGAAAAGAATGGATGTGCCAGGTCCGGCACAATTACGCCGATTAACCCCGAACGGCTGCGCTGCAGCGACCGGGCGATCTGGTTCGGCTGGTAATCAAGATCCTTCATAGCTTTTTCCACCCGGTTTCTTGTTTCTTTTCCAATATAGCCGCGGTTGTTCATAACTCTTGAAACAGTGGTCACGGAAACCCCGGATAATTTTGCGACATCTTTGATGCTGGACATAGGCACCTTCTCTCCCTCAAACAAACATTCTTCTAATTCTATTATAACTTATTTCACAAGGGCATCTTTTATGAAAACGTTAACTTATAATTTATAATTAAATAATCTATTAAAAATGCTTATTTGTAAAGGCTTTAATGAAAATAAAAACAGTGAAGGAGAATAATATGACTTATTTTTATGAAAACGTTTGACATATAATTTTAAATACGTATAATGCAACTTGAAAGCACTTACAAAAAATGAACGCCTAAGGGAGTGTGCACCGTGAAAAAACCTGCCCTCTGTTTAATCGCTTTTTCAGCTTTAGGACTTAGCGGCTGCTCGTTTGAATCGTTTGGAGCAGATGATGACCGTACAGAAGTAGAAATCATGACGGGAAAAGTAGAAATTAACGATGCCTTTGAAGAACTGGCCAGGGAATACGAAGAAGAAAATCCGGATGTGAATATTCAAATTACAAGCGTAGGCGGAGGATCAGACTATCTGGGCACGCTGAAATCTCGTTTTTCTTCGGGAGATGCACCGGATGTATTTAGCGTAGCTGGTCCCAGGGAACTGCAGCAGTTTGATCAGTATGTGAAGGATTTATCGGACACCGAGTCAGCTGAAACAGCTCTTGATGGCACTCTGGAGCAGGTAAGTGAAGGAAACGAAGTGTACGGACTGCCGTTCAACTACGAAGGCTATGGACTGATTTATAATAAACGTATTTTTGAAGAGGCCGGAGTTAATGCTGATGACATTCAGACATATGAAGATTTAGAAGCAGCGGTACAGACAATGGACAGCCAAAAAGAAGAGCTTGGTATTGACGGAGTATTCGCTTTTCCAGGAAAAGAATCCTGGGTCATTGGCGGCGATCTTGGCAACGCTTATCTGTCGCCTGAATTTAATGAAAGCGGTACAGAAGCATATGAGGCAGAAACAGTAGATTTCGAACGCGAAGATGAGTATCAGCGGATGTTTGATTTACAGGCGGAATATTCGATTACTCCGGTTCTCAGCATGACCTATGCCCAGCAGGTGGAGGAATATTTTGCCCAGGGTGATACCGCGATCATCCAGCAGGGGAACTGGGTGTATCCGTCGCTTGCTCAGGCAGATGAAGAGTTTGCGAACGAAGATATAGGCATGATGCCGATTCCGGTGGAAGGGCATGAAGGAGAAATACCGGTCGGCGTCCCGAACTATTGGGCAGTAAACAAGGATAACGATGATCAAAGCATCCAGGAAGCAGAGGCGTTTCTGGACTGGATGAACAATTCTGAAACCGGCAAAGATGCTGTCTTAAATGACTTTAACTTTGTACCGGCCTATGAAGATTACGATACATCGCAAATTTCCGATCCCTTATCCCAGCAAGTAAACGAAAGCATTCAGAACGATGAAACACTGAACTGGATTAAACTGAGCTATCCAAATGCATGGGATGGTTTCCTCGGCTCTCAAATGCAGCGCTACTTAAGCGGTGATTATACGTGGGACGAAGCGATAGAAGCTTCGAAGGAAGAATGGAAAGAAGAACGTTCGACAGAATAGAGCGGTAAAAACCGGTAATTTCATAAAGAATATATAAAAGATACATTATGAGCAATGTCAGGAGGAGTACGATGAATGATCGGAGTTTAGCATATTGGTTATTTTTGGCCCCAGTACTCATTGCCCTCGGAGCAGTGGTTGTTCTCCCGTTTTTATACGGATTCGGTTTGTCGTTTACCAATTGGAATGGGGTGTCCATCAGCAGCTTCGTCGGACTGGAAAACTACATCAGCCTTTTTCAGGACGGTGAGTTCCGCAACGCCTTTTGGTTCACACTTTTATTTGCCGTCGCGACAGTCATATTGCTGAATATTTTTGGTCTCGGTCTTGCTTTGCTCGTGACCAGAAGCTTAAAAAGCAGCAATCTGCTTAGGACTGTTTTCTTTATGCCGAATCTGATTGGCGGCTTGATTCTTGGCTTCATCTGGCAGTTCATTTTCGTTAACGTGTTCAGTGAAATAGGAACGGCTTTAAATATTGAAGCGATGCAGGGGTGGCTTTCTACGACCGCCACCGGATTCTGGGGGCTTGTGATTCTTACCGCCTGGCAGATGTCCGGATATATCATGGTTATCTATATTGCTTATCTGCAGAGCATTCCCGGTGATTTGATTGAAGCTTCAAAAATCGACGGGGCAGGGGCTTTTGAACGCTTCAAAAGTATATTGTTTCCGCTGCTCGCCCCAGCCTTTACGGTCAGCATGTTTTTAACGCTTTCGACTGGTTTTAAGCTTTATGACCAGAATCTGTCACTGACAAATGGCGGCCCGTTCGACTCAACCCAGATGCTTGCCATGGACATCGTGAGGACGGCATTCGTCGAAAACGATATGGCTTATGCCCAGGGTAAAGCTGTGATTTTCTTTATTATCGTAACGGCGATTGCACTCGCCCAGGTTTACTACAACAAACGCCGGGAGGTTGAAATGTAATGAGTATGACCAAAGCCGAAAAACGCAGACTGGTGCCGCTTGAAATTGTGGGAATAGTCCTTGGAGTGCTATGGTTAATTCCTTTTTATCTGATGCTTACCAACGCTTTTAAAACACCGGACGGAATTTTTGAAAGCGTTATGGCTCTGCCTGGCACCTTTGTATGGCAGAATTTCATTACGGCCTTTCAGGAGCTCGAGTTTCTAAAATCCTTATTTAATTCTGTTATGATTACCGGTGTGAGCATCGCCGTGATTGTTATATTTTCCTCGATGGCAGCCTATGCGCTCGCCCGGAATCCGAGCAGGCTCAGCACGACGCTGCTGTTTGTATTCGTGGCCGCTATGCTTATTCCGTTTCAGTCCGTAATGATTCCTCTTACATCGATCTTCGGTCAGGTGAACCTGCTGAACGGAGCCGGCCTGATTTTTATGTATCTTGGTTTTGGTTCGAGTCTGGCTATATTTTTATACCACGGGGCGCTCAAAAGCATTCCAAAATCGATGGATGAAGCAGCAATTATTGACGGAGCCAATCGTTTTCAAATGTTTTGGTTTGTTATCTTTCCGCTGTTAAAACCGATCACAGTAACTGTTGCCATTTTAAATGTTATCTGGATCTGGAACGATTATTTGCTGCCGTCACTGGTGCTCGGCCAGGACAATGCAACAATTCCGCTGAAAATGTTCTATTTCTTCGGCCAGTATACGACTCAGTGGCATTTGGCACTCGCCGGTCTTGTGCTTGCAGTGGTTCCAGTTATTATTTTCTACTTTATAGCTCAAAAACAAATTATCGAAGGAGTTTCGGAAGGCGCGGTGAAATAAAAAGCCGCAATACTACCATTTTTATTTACAGAGGGGCGTATGAACAATGGAGCAGACATGGTGGAAGGAAACGGTCGTCTACCAAATTTACCCGAGAAGCTTTATGGATGCAGACGGGGACGGGATTGGCGATATCGCTGGAATTATTTCGAAGCTCGACTATCTGCAGGAACTTGGTATCGGGGTGATATGGGTATGTCCGGTATATGCCTCGCCTAATGACGACAATGGATACGACATTAGTGATTATCAGGCGATTATGCCGGAGTTTGGGACGATTGAGGATTTTGACAGGCTGCTCGGGGAAGTGCATCAGCGGGGAATGCGCCTGATCATGGATCTGGTCATTAACCATACGTCCGATGAGCATCCATGGTTTGTGGAGTCTCGTTCTTCCAAAGAGAGTGAATACCGGAACTACTACATCTGGCGGCAGCCGGAAAATGGCGCGGAGCCAAATAATTGGGGGTCCATTTTTGAAGGGTCGGCCTGGGAATGGGACGAGGGTACCAAAGAGTATTTTCTGCACATCTTCTCCCGTAAGCAGCCGGACCTGAACTGGGAAAACCCGGATGTCCGCCGTGATCTGTACGATATGGTCAACTGGTGGCTCGATAAAGGAATTGATGGATTTCGCATAGATGCTATTTCCCATATTAAAAAGAAACCCGGCCTGCCGGACGTACCAAATCCGAATAATGAAGACTATCCGCCTTCATTCGACGGTCATTTAAACCAGCCAGGCATTCAGGCATACCTTGAGGAACTGAAGAAAGAAACGTTCGACCATTACGATATTATGACTGTCGGAGAAGCCAACGGAGTAACAATTGAAGAAGCGGACGCATGGGTTGGGGAGACAAACGGCAAATTTAATATGATCTTTCAATTTGACCACGTTGATTTATGGGGAAAAGGAGGCGACAGCCGGCCGGACATTTTTGCGTTGAAAGAAATTTTTGCTAAGTGGCAGAAGGGGTTGGACGGTATCGGCTGGAACGCTTTGTTTTTAGAGAATCATGACCTGCCGCGTTCAGTATCTACATGGGGGGACGCAGATAACTATTGGTATGAAACGGCCACGGGGCTTGCAACGATGTACTTTTTCATGCAGGGAACCCCGTTTATTTATCAGGGGCAGGAGATCGGTATGACCAACGTCGAATTCCCATCCATTGAAGATTATAATGATATTGCCATTCGGAACCTTTACCATAAGGAACGTCAGGCAGGAACGCCGCACGAAAATATTATGAAAATGATCTGGAAGACCGGCCGTGACAACTCCCGCACCCCGATGCAGTGGGACAGCATTCCGTCCGCCGGCTTTACGACAGGCACGCCCTGGCTGAAGGTTAATCCGAATTATTCTACGATTAACGTCGAACAGGAAAAAAAGAGATCCCCGTCTGTATTTACTTACTATCAAACATTAATACGGCTGCGTCAGAAATGGAAAACGCTTGTATACGGCTCATTTGACCTTGCGCTTCCGGACCACCCGCAGGTTATGGCGTATATAAGAATTCTTGAGGGTACCAGAATGCTTATTATGGTGAATCTTTACGATACTAAAACAAGCTGTGAGCTCCCCGGGGAATTTGCAGTCCAGGCTCCGGACCTGATATTAAATAATTACGGAGATACCCGGGCAGAGGGGATAAAGGAAATCACCCTGCGGCCGTTTGAAGCTGTCGTTTACGCTTTAGGGGGTGCCGGTACATGAATCATCAGCAGCAAATAAACGAAGCAGTGAAAGGCATTGCATCCATACAAAAGAAAAACAAAAAGAAGTACTGGCGTCCCGCCTTTCATATTACGGCGCCTGTATCTTGGATGAACGATCCTAACGGCTTCAGTATGTTTAAGGGTGAATATCATTTGTTTTATCAGTATCACCCGTACTCACCGGAATGGGATAACATGCACTGGGGCCATGTTAAAAGCCCGGACCTTGTCCATTGGGAGCATCTTCCGCCCGCGCTGGCGCCAAGCGAACCATATGATATGGATGGCTGCTTTTCGGGAAGTGCCTTGGAGGCGGCCGGACAGTTAGTCTTAATGTATACAGGTAATGTGTGGACGGGCCCGGACCCGGATGAAGACTTAAAGCAGGTTCAGTGTCTAGCCACAAGTTCAGATGGTCTCCGGTTTGAAAAGCACGTTCTAAATCCTGTTATATCAGAAGCCCCTGCAGGAGGAGTACATCCGAATCATTTCCGGGATCCAAAAGTGTGGAGAGAAAATGATTATTATTATGCAGTGCTTGGCTCCCGGACAGAAGATAACGTCGGCCAGGTGCTTCTTTACCGGTCAGAAGACCTTCTGGATTGGGAATTCGTGAACATACTGGCAGCAGGCCGGGGAAATATGGGATATATGTGGGAATGTCCGGATCTTTTCCGGCTTGACGGCTTTGACGTGCTTGTGATGTCCCCGCAGGGCGTGCTCCCGGAAGGGGAAAGGTATCATAATCTGCACCAGGCGGTGTTTGCCGTAGGTGACCTGAACCTCGAGGAGGGAACGTTTGATTTTGACGTGTTCCACCCGCTCGATCATGGTTTTGATTTTTACGCCCCGCAGACAACGCTGGACCGCTTTGGGCGCAGAATCGTTATCGGATGGTTTGCGATGTGGGAAAGTGATATGCCGGAAAAAGAAGAATTGTGGGCTGGTGCGATGAGCCTGCCGCGCGTTTTGTCCTGTGAAGCGGGCCTATGGAAAAGCCGGCCTCTGCCGGAATTGGCAGACCTGCGCGGAGAAGAAGTGAAACACCGCGGCGTCATCATTGAAGATGAAGGACAGATGGAAGGTGTCGAAGGAAACTGTCTGGAGCTTCAGGTTGTTATAGATCCGCTAAAGGCAGAAGAATGTGGTTTGGACATTCTCGCAAATGAAGGTACAGGGGAAAAAACGAAGCTTGTATATAATACACACGAGCAAAAAATAACGCTTGATCGTGAAAAGTCCGGCAGGGGACCCGGAGGAACAAGAACGACAGACGTTGCTCTGGAAAAAGGCCTCTTGTATCTGCATATTTTTATCGATCACTCCACGGTAGAAGTATTTATGCAGGACGGGGAAAAGGTGATGAGTGCCCGCGTTTACCCGGCAGAAGCTTCTACCGGCATCCGCTTTTTCAGTGACAGGACAGTAGAGCTGGTTGAAATACGGAAATGGGAGCTTTCAAAAAGTATATCGGCCGCAGCATTTGATATGCAGCTGTTATCAAAAAATGAATAATAAAAGCAGCCGTATTTTTAGATGCGGCTGCTTTTTATCGTGCGCACTGCGAAAGGTTATTCAGTCAGCTGGACTATCTTAGCAGAAGACAGGGCGGTATTCGGGGAATTTACGGTAAGGCATACGACAATGCCCGAAGGATCGGTAACGTAAAAAGCATGTTTTTCGCGGTGAAAAGGATAACCGGCGGCCTCCAGCCTGTCGGCAACAGAATTCAGAGCCCGGTCAGAGGGAAGCACAAGTGTGTACATATCGATGCCGGTATTTCGTATAGATGCTTTAGGAGCCTGTGCTCCTGCCCATGGATTAAGCCCGATATGGTGATGATAGCCGCCGGCAGCAATAAAAAAAGCAGGGAATTTCTGCGGGTCGGCGGTCAGTACAAGTCCAAGCACTTCTACATAAAAATGATAAGCCTCCTCCATGTCGTGCACGTGAAGATGAACATGTCCCATCACAGTTCCGGCAGGAATACCGTGCCACTGCGTATTTTTTCCCGCCTGAAGCAGCTGTTGTTCATGAAGGGGCTCCACGGTCATGTGCACAAATCCGTTGCTGTCATATAGCCATTCTGTTCGGGGGCGGTCACGGTAAACCTCGATACCGTTTCCGTCCGGATCAGTCAGATAGAGAGCTTCGCTGACACTGTGATCAGAGGCTCCGAACCGCTCACCAGTGCTGTGCAGATGACGGATGAAAGCTCCCAGAGACGCACGGTCCGGAAGAAGAACAGCAAAGTGGTACAGCCCGGCATATGTGCGCGGGGGAGTGATCGAACCCTCCACTTCCCGAAGCATGACGAGAGGGAGTTCGTCTGACGGCACGCCGAGAACTGCGGCAGAAGATGAGCGTCTGAGTATCCGGAGGCCGATCACGTTTTCGTAATAAGCAGCGGCCCGTCCGATATCCTGCACGCGGAGCTGCACAGGCCCGACAGAAACAGCGGGATCAATCACATTAGTCATGCGTAAACACTCCTCTAATTTTTATTATAGTATGCAGGTGTATGTAGAGTTCATCATACTAGGAAAAGGCTCAGGCATGGAAGTACCCACTTTAAAGTGGTATAGTATCCCAAACGATACTAACGAAGGCCGCACCTGAAAAACCGCTCAAAAAAAGGATTTTCTTTCACCCTTGGCAGGAGAGAGCGGGAGGAAACGAGAAGAAAGCAAAATAGTTTCATTACAGGCAGGGGAGGGCAAACAATGCATGAAAAACACGGCTTTTCCGCAGTGGACAAATACGATTTCCCGGATACGCCCGAAGAACAGGAGCTTAAGAACGCGATTGTTTCTGCAGAAGTAGAAGGTTTTGTTTTTTCAGAAAAAGATATCGAAGCCGTGCGGAAGCTTCGCGACGGGCAAATGACGATTAAAGAAGTGACAGCTTCTGTAGCGGAAGGGCGTTTATAATATGAGCGAATCCTATTACACGTATGGAGACAGCGGAGTGCTTATAAACAAAATGAATTTTCGGGAAGCAGCCAAGGCAGAGAAAATCGAGCAGATTATTACAACGTACCGTCTGCAGCAGATGATGACGGCAAAAAAGGTGCTTGGCTCCTTTGACGAAGAGCATATACGGCGTATTCACCGGCGGCTGTTTTCTGATGTATACGCCTGGGCTGGAGAATTTCGGACGGTGGATCTTGCTAAAGGAAGAACATCCTTTCTGCCTGCAGCATTTATCGACAGAGGTCTGCGTCATCTAAGAGACTCCGTCCAGGAAAAAAATAAACTGACGTACAGAGACAGAGAAGCTTTCGCCGAAGCCTTTGCCCCAGTTTATAATGACCTTAATCACATTCATCCATTCCGTGAAGGAAATGGCAGAACACAGCGGGAGTTCGTTCGCCAAATTGCCTGGCACCATGGCTTTGACATGAAGTACACGCCGCTTCAGCAGGAAAAGCTGTTTGAAGCTTCTGTGGCTGATGATGAAAAGAAAGCAGCTGCAGCACTGGCGGAGGGCCTGACTGAAAGCTGAAAAAGCAGCCTCCCACGGGGAAGCTGCTTTTGATTTATTGTTTTTCGATCAGTGCACCCTGGCGTGAGGAACGGGGCTTCGCTTTAGGAACGGGCCTTGAAGCGGCGATCTTTCCTTTAGCTATGCTGAGCACAAAAGCAGTAACAATAATGGATAGTGTGGAATAAGCGCCTGCGATTAAACCGACAGAAGCAAGCCCAACGGCTACAGCGAGTACATCAAAGGATAAATTGACTTTGCCGGGATTCCACTGGAGCCGGCGCTGAAGAAATAATGCGAGAATGTTAGCGCCGCCGAGCGAGGTGTTGTTCATAAATAGTATCGATATGCCCGCGCCTATGCTGACACCGCCGAAAATGGCTCCAGCAGCCGGATGGATGCTGAAAGCAGGAAGAAAGTAACTCAGGCTTGTCAGCGCGGAAAGCAGAGACACTGCGGCGATTGTATTCAGCGTGAATTTCCATCCCATATGCACAACAGAAAACACATAAAATGGCAGGTTAATGATAAAAAATACAGCTGAAAAAGACAGCGGCAGGATGTAAGTCAAGCCGAGCGCCAGGCCTGCCGTGCCTCCGGTGACTAAATCAGCGTGCTGGAGCAGAGTAATGCCGAAGGCAGCTAACAAACATCCGGCCAGGACTTGTAGTATGTTGGTTATGTTTATCAACGGTCGTCTCCCCTTCAACAATAGGATACTTCTAGTATAAGGAAAAAGATTCCAAGGTTGAATAATTATATGAAGGATAATAAGCTTAAAAATATTAAAAATGAATACATATCATATAATTTACATTCAAAAAGAAAGGTGAAGTGCGTTTGAATGGATCATATTGATGTTGAAATGCTCGAGATGCTTCAGGAGGACGGAAGAATATCAGTAAGTGATTTATCCAAGAAATTAAACTTAAGCCGTCCAAGCGTTTCTGAACGAATGACAAGGCTGCAGGAGAGAGGAATTATTGATCACTTCAGTGCAGTGGTTTCCCCGGAAGCTGTGGGCCGGGATACGCTTCTGATGATCCAGGTGAGCGAACTGAAGGATACGATCCCCCGTTTTGAAAAAATGATTGCAGAGGATACACGGGTACTGGAATGCCACCGGGTGACTGGGGAAGTAAGCTATTTTATTAAAGCAGCGGTAGAAGGAATGGACAGCCTGAGAGAGCTTGTTGATACCCTGATCTCCTACGGAAATATTAATACGTCAATTGTGTTGAAATCGCCGGTGGAGCGGAGAAAAATACTGCCCGAAAACCGGGAGCAGGGATAGTCGGTTTTCTTTCTAGGGGTGGGTAATTGTGATAAGATTAATATGATTTAGAGAGCGAGAGCATATAAAGTAGGGGGAGAAAGATATTGGTGAACGAACGTGAAGCGTTGCAGCGTGTCATCGAAAACGTGCAGCAGGTCGTGGTCGGAAAAAAAGCTGAAATTGAATTAAGCCTGACAGCGCTCCTGGCCCGTGGGCATATCCTGCTTGAAGATGTGCCCGGCGTGGGAAAGACGATGATGGTGCGGGCAATTGCCAAATCCATTGGCGCGAGTTTTAAACGGATACAATTCACCCCGGACCTCCTCCCATCAGATGTTACAGGTGTGTCTATATATAACCAGCGGACGATGGAGTTTGAATTCCGTCCCGGTCCATTAATGGGAAACGTTCTGCTCGCAGACGAGATTAACCGTACTTCCCCGAAAACGCAGTCAGCCCTTCTCGAAGCGCTGGAGGAAAAAAGCGTAACAGTGGACGGCGAAACGAGAAGCCTCGAACGTTTATTTTTTGTAATGGCCACACAGAATCCGGTAGAGTACGGGGGGACGTATCCTCTGCCGGAAGCCCAGCTCGATCGTTTCCTGTTTAAGCTCCGGCTCGGCTATCCGACAGAAGAGCAGGAGATAGAAGTGCTCGAGCGCGTGGAATTCACCCATCCGATTGATGAGCTTTCCTCTGTAATGAGTCTTGAAGACGTTTTAAAGGCTCAGGAACTCGTGAAAAACGTGCATGTAGACCAGTCAGTGAAACAGTATATTGTTTCCATCGTGCGGGAAAGCAGAAACCACCGCGATATTTATCTTGGCGTCAGTCCAAGAGGGTCAATTGCGCTGATGAAGGTGTCACAGGCATATGCTTTTGTGAGAGGAAGAGACTATGTGACTCCGGATGACGTGAAGTATCTTGCGCCATTTGTTATGGGTCACCGTCTTATTCTGCAGACAGACCAGCAGATGGCGGATAAAGACGGGGAAACTGTAGTGCGGGACATTTTATCGAGTGTGCGTGTGCCGGCATCAGACAGTGATTCGGCGGTACGCCCATGACTCGGTTTTTAAAAATCGGAAGAAAAGTAATGCAGCTGGCAGCTGTTGTGGCTGCATTAGCTGTATTATTTATTTACGCTATGTTTCAGGGAGGCTTTGTAAGCTGGTTTTTATTTTACAGTGTGACAACTCTTGCGGTAATGCAATTATTATTGTTAATTTATCCACTTCGTTCTTTAAAGGCAGAGCGTAGGCTGACAGCTGAGATGCTTTCATTCAACGGCTCTGCAGAAGTCGAGGTTACGCTGAAAAAAAGAATTCCTTTTCCACTGATATATGTAAAAATCCGGGATCACCAGCCGTACGGAATCAGGGACTGGGAAACGTCTGCTGAAACCCTGGTGTTCCCTTTTTTTCAAAGAGAGGCCTCCTATTCTTACAGTATTAGGGGCAGACGGAGGGGAAAGCACACCATCGACTATCTCCGAGTTCGCTCCGGTGATCTGTTTGGCTTTGTGGAGAAGGATTATGATATTCCAGTTTCTTCCACGTTAGTGGTGCTTCCAAGAATGAGAAAATTAGCGAACTGGAATACAGCGGCAGATAACTCCTCGGAAGCAGTATCGCTGTCGCAGCGGCTGCAAAGCGAATCTGTGAATGTAGCAGGAGTTCGCGATTACACTCCCGGGGACCGGATGGCAAACATTGACTGGAAGGTAACGGCCCGGGCCGGAAAGCTTGTCACGAAAGAATTTGAATCCGAAAAAGGAGAGGGTTATTTTCTGCTGCTTGAAAACGCCGTTGATATAACGTCTGAATTATTTGAAACCGCGGTGGAATTTGCTGCTTCTTTGACGGAGTATGCCTATCAGATGAAAATGCCGATTGGCTGCGGGGTGACGGCTTCCGAACAGGTCCTGCAGCAACCAGGAACCTCGAAAGAGCATTTTCAGCGTATTTATCAGAGTCTGGCGTATGTAGAATTGAATACAGAAGCAGGGACCTCACCGTTTTTACGCCAGGCCCCGGGGCTTGAAGCATTAATTTATGTTACCCCGGTACTTTCTGAAATTAGAATTAAAGAATTAAAACAGTGGGCCGGCCAGAAGCGTTCCATCATTGTAGCGCTGCTTTCTGATGAAAGCGGAGTCTCGCGCCGCGAAGGTGTGGAAGCACTGCGGCATACCAATATTCATATCTACTATATTCAGCCGGGCGAGGATGGTTTTGAATTGTTATAGAGGAGGCATAATTATTTGGTTAAACCGGAGCATACCTGGAAAAAGTTGATTGTTTATATTCTTGGTTATTTCCTGCTGGCAGAATGGCTGCTGCCTCTGCCGGAAGCTACCGGGACAGGTTCAGTTACTGTATTTATGGTTGTTTCTGCCGCCTTTTTTGTTGTCATTTATCTGCGTCCACCCTGGTGGACGATTATTGGCATCGTACTTTTGGTCATACTGACAGGCATAAACACTGTTTTTTACGAGGAGTCGCTGCTGCAGCCGGGCTGGCTGGTTTCCCTGGCTGCAGAAGTACAGACAAATATTGGTTATATTATCAGCGGCCAGTGGTACGCATTAACTGATATGTTCCGCAGTGTGTTGTTTATGCTTCTGCTCGCTATTATGAGCTATTTGATTTATTTCTGGGTAGTTCAATCCCGCCGGATTTTATTTTTTCTGACGTTTACAATAATTTATATTGGCGTGATGGATACTTTTTTCGAATACGATGGAATGTTTGCGGTAATCCGTACGTTTGTTATAGGATTTTTGCTTTTAGGACTGCTTCAGTGGGATCGTATCGTATCACGCGCGGAAGACAGGCAGGCACAGAGAAAGGTCTTTAGCCGGTGGATGCTGATTATGGCTGTCTTTTTGATTATCGCCGGGGGCGTTGGCGTGCTTGCTCCCAAAAGTGAACCACGGTGGCCTGACCCCGTTCCGTTTTTAACGTGGGGAGAAAGCAGCACCGGAAGCAGCCAGGGCGTACAGAAGATTGGCTATGACGATACCGATCAACGCCTGGGCGGCGGATTTCAAATGAGTGATATGCCGGTGTTTACTGCCTCCGGTGATATTAACGGCTACTGGCGGGGCGAAGCTAAAAATGTTTACACCGGTCTTGGGTGGGAAGTAGATGCCCCTGATGAGACGTCTTCTGAGGCCGGCTTATACAATGAGAGTATCGAGACGGAAGAACAGGAAGTAAACGTTGAAATGGCAGAAACCCAGGAATTTGATTTTGCCTTTTATCCGGGTTCGTTTCTTTCTATTGAAGAAGACATAGAAGCATCGGTAGATACCTGGACAACCCAGGCGGAATTTGAGACTGGCGGGGAGCCGGCGTCGTTAACGAATTATACGGTGGCGTATGAAACGGCGGATTTCCCCGTAGAGCAGATGAGTGCTGTTACTGATGACTCAGAAGACCCGGATGAAGTAACAGAATACTTCACACAGCTTCCGGACGATCTCCCGGGAGAAATTCAGGAGCTCGCCGAAGACCTTACCGAGGAAGATGATAACCGTTATGCAAAGGCAAGAGCGGTGGAAAGGTATTTGCGCGGTCCGGATTTTTCCTATCAAACGACAAACATCCCGGCTCCCTCGGAAGGCGGGGATTATGTCAGCCAGTTTTTGTTTGAATCACGGACCGGGTACTGCGACAATTACTCGACTTCGATGGCGGTGCTGCTCCGGACGCTGGATATACCGACACGCTGGGTAAAAGGGTTCACGGAAGGTGACCAGGCTCCGGGAAATGAAAACCAGGTGGAGGTCACCAATGAAAATGCGCATTCCTGGGTGGAAGTGTATTTTCCGGAGGTCGGATGGGTCCCGTTTGAACCGACGAAAGGTTTTTCTTCAGAGTTTAATTACACGTATGAAAACAATGAAGCCTCGGAAGAAGCACCTGAAATTGAAGATGAGCCGACGGAGGAAGAAGCAGAAGCACCCGAAGAAGAGGAAACAACTCCTGAATCAGAAGAAGAGAACGAAGAAGAGCAGGAGGATACATCCGGGGGCGCCGGCATTGACTGGAGACTTCCGCTGTGGCCCTTTTTTGCAGCGGTTGTCCTCCTCCTTGGAGCCGGCTGGCTTTTCCGGAGGAAGCTGTTGGCCAGCTATCTTCTTTTCAAATACCGGCATATGCACTCCGATGCAGAGTTTCAAAGTGCCTATCAGGCACTGATAAGGCTGCTGCGGACAGCGCGCGTGAAACGAACCAATGGGGAAACACTGCGGGAATTTTCCGGGCGGGTGAATGACATTTATGGCAGCGGTGATATGGAACCACTGACTGAAAAATACGAACGTCTGTATTACGGGCGTAAAACCGGAGACGGAGCCGAACCGGAAACAGTTGCTGCATGGAAACGACTGGTAAAGAAAATCCGTTCTTGACCGGCTCATGACGGGCTGTTAAAATTTATTTCATGTTTACAGGTGAATACCTCGTATAGTTTGGGATCAGGCCCAAATGTCTCTACCCGGCCGCCGGAAAATGGCTGGACTACGAGGGCAGTGAAGGACAGAAAGCGGCCGAAGCGCCGCCGTTTGTCCCCAGTTAAAAAGCTGCTTTCGTATAATGCGAAAGCAGCTTTTTTAGTCTGTAAAAAAAAGACTTTCATTAAAGTGTTTGACGTACGCCCGGCAATCGAAAACAGATAGTTGCCCGGAAGCAGGCATTCCTTTAAAGTGAACCTTGCACGTACATATTTGAAAACAGTTAGGGGTAGAAGCGATGAGCGTAGGAAATATCAGTGAAACGATTATTGTTCTGGACTTTGGCGGCCAGTATAATCAATTGATTACACGCAGAATCAGAGATCTCGGTGTTTTTAGTGAACTTCATCCGAACACAATCAGTGCAGAAAAAATTAAAGAATTAAATCCAGCGGGAATTATCTTTTCCGGCGGCCCGAACAGCGCGTATGTTGAAGGCGCGCTCACCTGTGATCCCGCTATTTTTGACCTTGACATTCCTATACTGGGTATCTGCTATGGGATGCAGCTGATGACGCTGCATTACGGCGGAAAAGTGGAAAAAGCCCAGCATCGGGAATACGGCAAGGCGGATATTCATGTGCAGGCGAATCCAGTATTATTTGAAGGACTGCCCAAAACCCAGAGCGTGTGGATGAGTCACGGCGACTTAATTGTTGAGCCACCAGAAGGTTTTACGGTCGACGCGACCAGTCCGTCATGCCCGGTAGCTTCCATGAGTGCTCCGGAGAAGAAAATGTACGGCGTTCAGTTCCATCCTGAAGTACGCCACACCCAGTTTGGCGATGATATCCTGAAAAACTTTGCCTACCGGGTCTGCGGATGCTCGAATGAATGGACGATGGCTAACTTTATCGATGAGCAGGTGGAAATTATCCGGGAACAGGTAGGCAGCCGTAATGTGCTGTGTGCGTTGAGCGGCGGTGTGGACAGCTCGGTAGCTGCGGCGCTTGTACACAAAGCGATCGGAGATCAGCTTACATGCATGTTTATTGATCACGGCCTGCTGCGTAAAGAGGAAGCGACAGGCGTCATGGAGTCTCTCGGACGCGGATTCCAAATGAATATCGTGAAAATAGACGCGGCCAAACGTTTTCTCGATCAGCTCGAAGGAGTGAGCGATCCGGAGCAAAAACGGAAGATTATCGGAAATGAATTTATCTACGTGTTTGAAGAAGAGGCAGGAAAGCTTGAAAACGTGGATTTTCTTGTCCAGGGCACGCTTTATACTGACGTCATTGAAAGTGGTACGGACACAGCTCAGACGATTAAGTCACACCATAATGTCGGCGGACTGCCGGAAGATATGAAATTCGATCTGATCGAGCCTCTGAATACGCTGTTTAAAGACGAAGTCCGCAAGCTCGGAACGGAGCTCGGAGTGCCGGATGAAATCGTGTGGCGCCAGCCATTCCCTGGACCGGGACTTGGCATTCGCGTACTCGGGGAAATTACGGAGCAGAAGCTCGAAATTGTCCGGGAATCGGATTATATTTTACGGGAGGAAATCAAGAATGCCGGTCTCGACCGGGAAATCTGGCAGTATTTTACGGCGCTTCCGGATATGCGGAGCGTTGGCGTAATGGGAGACAGCCGGACATATGATTACACTGTCGGAATCCGCGCGGTCACTTCAATTGATGGTATGACTTCGGACTGGGCCCGTATTCCATATGACGTTCTTGAAAAAATTTCCACCAGAATTGTCAATGAGGTGCAGCACGTCAACCGTGTCGTGTACGATATTACGTCTAAGCCGCCTTCGACCATTGAATGGGAGTAGGGGCTTGTGCGGTAAGCATTTAGTAAGTATATAATAGAAGCAGAGAGATTTTTGCCTGGGGAGAGCAAAGAGAGGAAGAGATAAGAGGATGGATCGTTTTTTTGAATTTACAAAGAATGAGACGAACTACAAGAAAGAATCGTTAGCCGGTTTAACGACTTTCCTTGCGATGGCGTATATTTTATTCGTCAACCCCAGTATTTTAGCCGAAGCCGGAATGAATGAGGCCGCCGTGTTTGTAGCGACAGCCCTGGCAGCAGCCATCGGGACACTGATCATGGGGCTGCTTGCCAGGTATCCGATTGCTCTGGCACCGGGGATGGGGCTCAATGCCTTTTTTACATATTCCGTTGTGCTGACAATGGGGATCCCCTGGGAGCTTGCTTTATTTGGGGTATTCTGCTCCGGAATGATCTTTATTGGTTTAACGACATTTGGCATTAGAGAAAAAATTATTAACGCAATTCCGGAGGAACTGAAATATGCGGTTTCTGCTGGTATTGGGCTGTTTATTGCTTTTGTCGGTCTGCAGGGAGCGCAGATTGTGGTGGCTGATGAGTCTACTCTTGTCACGCTTGGCACACTTACTTCCGGACCGGCTGCTCTTGCGGCTTTCGGACTGGTTGTTACCGTCATACTGATGACCCTTGGTATCCGTGGAGGTATTTTTTACGGGATGGTGATTACAGCTCTGGCTGGTATTTTGGTGGGTCAGATTCAGCCTCCGGGTCAGATTGTCTCCGGGGTGCCCAGCATCGCACCGACATTCGGGGCTGCTTTCACCTCTCTTACAGACTTTTCGTGGGATTCAAGCTTCATTATTGGGTTTATCGTAGTTGTTCTTACATTTTTGTTTGTCGACTTTTTTGATACTGCTGGAACTTTGTTTGCAGTAGCCAACCAGGCCGGCTTCGTAAAAGATAACAAACTGCCGCGTGCCGGGCGAGCCCTGGTGGCGGATTCATCTGCTACCGTGATCGGCTCGATTCTTGGAACGTCTACAACAACAGCATATATTGAGTCCTCAGCGGGCGTAGCTGTCGGAGGGCGCACCGGATTTGCTTCGATTATTACGGCACTGCTGTTTCTTGCCGCTTTGTTTTTCTCGCCGCTTCTCGGCGTGGTAACAAGTGCTGTAACGGCTCCCGCTCTTATTATTGTAGGGGCGCTGATGGTATCGTCGCTTCGCTTAATTGAGTGGCAGCGTCTCGAAATTGCCGTGCCTGCCTTTTTAACCGTCGTCTCGATGCCGCTCACCTACAGTATCGCGACCGGTATTGCCATGGGCTTTATCTTCTATCCGATCACGATGGTGCTGACGGGAAGAGGGAAACAGCTGAATCCGATTATGTACGCTCTGTTTTTTGTATTTATCATCTTTTTCCTGTTTTTAACACCGTAGCAAGCAGCACGTGCTTCCAAAAGGAGGCGCGTGCTTTTTGTTTAGCCCGCATAAAATAAAACTTTTATGGGAATAGGGCAGAAGATCATTTTATGGAGGTGGAAAGTATGAGCACATTTAAGGCGCTGGTCGTGGATAAAAACGATCAGGGAGAAGTTACAAAAGAAGTACGTACACTGGAGGAAAAGGATCTGCCTGAAGGCGACGTCACCATTGATGTACACTATTCAAGCATCAACTATAAAGACGGCCTGGCAGCAGTACCTAAAAGCCAGATTGCACAGGGCTATCCACTGATTCCGGGCATCGATCTCGCCGGCATTGTCGCTTCGTCCAGTGACTCGAGGTATCAGGAGGGCGACGAGGTGCTCGTTACAGGATATGAACTGGGGGTTGCCCATCACGGCGGTTACGCAGAAAAAGCAAGAGTGCCTGCTGACTGGGTGGTAAAACTTCCGGAGGGGATGACTCCGAGAGAAGCCATGATTTTTGGAACTGCCGGGTTTACAGCAGGATTATCGGTCGTGCGCCTGGAAGAGGAAGGAGTCAGACCGGATCAGGGCGAGATTGTTGTAACCGGTGCTACTGGCGGCGTTGGAAGCATGGCTGTAGCGATGCTTCACTCCCTCGGATATGATGTGGCAGCTGTTACCGGGAACGCCGAAGCCCATGATTATCTTCGGAATATTGGGGCAGGACGTATTCTCTCCCGCGAAGATGTAAATCCGGACAAGCGCAAGCCGCTCGGCAAAGCGATGTGGGCCGGGGCCGTCGACCCAGTTGGGGGAGAGACGCTCGCCTACCTGCTGAGTACGATGAAGTATCACGGCACTGCAGCAGTCAGCGGACTTACCGGAGGGACGGACGTGCCTACGACAGTACATCCTTTTATTTTACGTGGTGTGAATCTGGCCGGGATTGATTCGGTGTACTGCCCGGCAGAAAAAAGACAGTATGTATGGAACCGTCTCGCAAGCGACCTGAAAGTACAATCACTGCTTGATACGATTGCAAGCGAGACCACCCTGGATGATTTGGCGGAGAATCTTGACGCTATTTTGGAAAGCCGGATCCAGGGCCGTCGGATCGTCGCTTTGAAATAACAAAACTCAGGCCCTCCATTTGGATACGTAAGGATTTCCGGTTTCAAAGAAGCGCCATGGGTAATGGCGCGCTTTGCCGCTTCCGGAAATACCGACGCGCGGGCCGTTTTCAACTACAGGTTCATAGTCTTTTGGTGACAGATACAGCGGCGGATGGTCAAGTTCATGGCCGTAATAGCTCATATCAATGCCAAGAGCTTTTGTTAACTTGCCGGGGCCGTTTGTCTGCTGAATGCCGCGGACACGGTGCCGGCGTTTTTGAATAAGCTCAAGGCCCGCTACTGGCTCGACAGCACGGATGAGGACAGCCTCCGGAGATTCCTCCACCCCGCTGACGATATTTAGAAGCGCATGGGTATGCATTGTGTACATATATACGTAACCCGGGGGAAAAAACATTACATCCGTCCGCTTTGTTCTGCGGTAATTGTAGCTGTGGGCAGCCCGGTCCACCGGGCCGATATAGGCTTCCGTTTCAACAATTCTGCCGGCTGCAGGACCTTCCGGCGTTTCATGCACAAGTACACAGCCGATCAGGGCCCGGGAGAGTTCGAGTGTCGGTTTTTCGTAAAAATCCTTTGGAACAACAGAATAAAGTGTCATAGGGAAGAATCCTTTCTTTAGGTGTATACGAAAAGGAATATATTGATTATGATAGAAATATAATGTATATAGTTTTACATAGCGAATGAGAAGCGTTTTTTAGTGTACCAAATTCCGGGTCATAGTAAAAATATTAAGGCAGGAGATGGAAGAGGTGCTTATATGGGTATAGCAGTCACGGTTATTATAGCTTTAATCATCATTGGAGCAGTTATTTTAATTCAGCGGGATCAGTATTTGAAAAAAGTCCGGCAGTACGATAGAAAAATGGAAGAGGAAATTGAGGGAAAGAGCTCGCAGTACCGCGAGGATATCCAGGCGATACGCGGCAAATATGAGGAAGAAAAAGGGAAGCTGACGGATTACATTTATCATCTGGAGAAAATCTCACGGGAACCGGAAGAAATGAAAACACATGAACTGCTTCGAAGCATTAAAAATGATCTTGTCGAAGCAAATCAGATTGCTGTGGATGAAATGTTAATTTCCGGACACGTGTACGTTCCGCTCGATGACCGGACGGAGCTTTCGACCCGCCAGGTGGACCACGTCGTTTTGACGAGCCGCGGACTGTATGTGCTTGAAACACAGAAATGGAAAGGCCATATTATTCACGGCGTCAGTAAACACAATGCCGGGACACTTGATTTTGTGCTTGATACGCTGTACCCGGATCTTGAAGAAGACGTGGAAACGACAATGGTTTTTCAAAACACAAGCCGGGGGCATATTCGGTCAGGAACATTTGAAGTACACGACAGTCCGATTGAACATGCCAAAGCGACGGCTTCGATTACAGAAGATTTTCTGCGCAGGGAAAAGCACAATCCGGGCGAAGTGACGCCAATTATTTTCTTTGGCCATTCGAACACGCAGGATGACCGGTTTGTCCAGGACGTGTCGGTGGATGCCTATACGCATCGTTTTACGACAGAAGCAGCACTGCGTGCGTTCTTTCATGAGCAGTTTTCCCAAAATGCGCCCCTGTACTCCCAGGAGCAGCTGTATCAAATGGAACGCTCCATCATTACGACAAATTACGTTTCATAGATGCTTTTATACAGAAGCCGCCCCGGCAATTGCCGGGGCGGTTTTTTATGTTGATTTGCATATGCGTATCTTTTCCGCGTCTGTATAGAAAGATGAAATATTTTCTACTTTTTAAAAATATGGCATTTTTTCTTATATTAAGCTACTTTTGACACGGTAAAATAGTATATAATGGAAAATAGATAATAACGGTTAGAAGGGATATTATTATGGTAAAACAGTATCAGAAAACCTTTATTGCAAATATTAAAAAGCAGTATGAATACTTAGAACATAAGCGGTACAAAGATTTTGACGAAATGTACAGATGGCTTCACACGATCAAAGGCACCGGAGCCACCATCGGACTGGGACGGGCAGCTGAATTGGCGGAGGAAGCGATGCGGGCGCTCGATACAGAGGCTCCCGCAGAAGCCCGGAAGATGTATGCCGAAAAAATCATGAACGTGCTTGGGGAGGAAGGCGAGCCAGAGAAACTTTCCATTTCCTATGACAATTCCGAAGAAGAATCTTCTTTTGTGCTTCTCGGGCATACAGAGCTTTACGTTTTGTATGAAGTGAAGGAGCAGCTTGAGATGCTTGGCCATCACGTGCTGCTTGCTTCTGATCGAAGAAAGCTTATGGAAAAAATAGAGGAATTCCATCCGGAAATAGTTCTTCTCTCGGAAGATTTGGCCGTACGGGGAGAGAAAACGATTATTGAACGTATCAAAGATGCAGCGAGAGATGCTCTGCTGCCTGTCGTGGTATTCTGCAGCGGCGGAATAGATAGAGAAAGAGCAGATAAACTTTATGAAGACGGGGCTTCCTTTGTGATCAAACCGCCATATTCCACGGTTGAAATGGTGCAGGTCATTCACCGCCACCTGGAGTGGCAGGCTCCGATGAAAGAAGCGCTGACGGTGGACGAGTTGACGGGAGCCTATAACCGTAAAATGCTCGAAATGGAGGAAGGGCGACTGTGGGCAGAGTTTAAACGGAGCGGTAAGCCTTTTTCTGTAGCACTGACGGATATTGATCACTTCAAGCAGATTAATGACAGCTACGGACACGATGAAGGGGATCAGGTGCTCAAATGGTTTGTCAGCCATATGCTCTCCCGGAAACGTCCGAGCGATCACTTGATCCGCCTGGGCGGGGACGAATTTTTGTTCATTTTCCAGCAGACATTTTCGGAGGAAACAGAAAAAATCATGAAGCGCCTGCAGCAGTCCTTTGCCGACTTCGTCTCAGAGCGACGCCTGCCGTACCGGCTCGGGTTTACGGCGGGAACGTCTACCGCCACTACTAATCACGCTTCTCTGCAGGAGCTGATCAATGAAGCAGATGCAGCCATGTTTGAAGCAAAGGATTCGGGCCGGAACGCCGTGGTTTCCTATTCTGGTGAAACAACTATCGATCTTCCTTACATAAATGTATTTATTATTGACGATGATGAAGCGATGGCTTCCTTTGTCGCTGACCAGTTTCATCAGTTAAACATAGCGAGGTACCGGATAAGGACAAAGTATTTCCCTTCTGGAGAATCATTTTTTGAAAAAGAAAACTATGAACGCGGCCAGCGGTACTTTGTCGTGCTGGACGTTACTATGCCCGGCATGGACGGGTTTGAAGTGCTTGAAAAACTTCGGGGAAAGTATCCCTCGAGCAACATGATCGTATTAATGCTCACAGGCAACCGGAACGAGGGGGATATTGTTCATGCGCTTGAGCTTGGAGCGGACGATTATTTGATGAAGCCTTTTCGAAAGGAAGAGCTGGTCGCACGTGCGAAGCGATTAATTCAGCGGGTGCTGTAAACAGAAAGGCGGAAAGAAATGTACAAAATACTGGTAGCTGATGATGCGGAAGTACTTCGAATGCTTGTGGTGGATACGTTGGAGGACGAAGAAGAATACACAATTGACGAAGCAAAGGATGGAAAGGAAGCCTATGAAAAAGCAAGTACTGCTTCCTATGACCTTTTAATTATCGATAACATGATGCCTGAGTATAACGGAGTGGAAGTTGTTTCTATGCTCCGGAAAGACGGCAGGCTTGAAAACATGAAAACATTAATGATTACTGCAAAGTCTCAGGACAAAGACGAAGAAGAAGCGAGAAAAGCAGGCGTGATGGAGTTTGTATCCAAGCCGTTCAGCCCGGCTCTGCTTATCACAATTGTGGAGGATTTATTAGATGCTTAACTACATAAAGAAACGTCTCCACCGTAGGTTTAGTATTATTTTTCTATTAGTACTAACGCTTGCTGCCGCCGGGGGTATCTGGCAGCATGCCTACATGAGTTCCAATCAGCAGGAGCTTGAGAACGAGTCCAGGCAGTGGCGGGATACGCAGAATGTGTTGGCGGATCTGGAGTTTTATACCCAGCAGATTATTATTGCCGGTCGCGGCTACCTCGCTTTTGGGGATGAAAGTGAACGGGAGGATATAGAAAGAAACTTAAGCGCCGCGAGAACGCAGCTCGAGGAATACAGGAGCCTGAACAAAGCAGAAACTGATTTGGTCGCTCAGACGGAACAGTTTCTCGATGACTATGAAAACGAATGGCTTCCACAGCTGACTGAGGCGGTAGAATCCGGGCGTACGACTATTGAAAACCGCGCGCAGGTCAGTTCCCAAGTCGGGGCTCTCGTCAACAGCTTATCGAGTGGACACGATCAGGCAGAGGCAGAGAGGATGAGTGTGAATGAGCAGTACTTCGAGGTAAACGAGAATTCGCATTTTGCCTATCTACTGTATCTGATTGCGATACTGATAGCGCTCGGCGCTGTTGTTTGGCTGCTTCTGCGGAAAATCACCGGTCCTCTGGTCGAAATGAAGGACGCTGCGGCAAGGGTGGGAGGCGGCGAAGAAATATTGGTTTCAGACAGCCACCGCAGCGATGAAATAGGAGAGCTGAGCCGCTCCTTTAATGTCATGGCAGCAAGTATTCAGCAGAATCAAAACGCGATTATGGACCGGAACGAAGAGCTTGTTACCCAGCAGAATGAGCTGCAGGAGCAGCAGGAATACCTGCGGACATTAAACGAGTTAAATGAAACGTTCAGCGGCTCGATGGGAAAGCAGGCATTAATGGAACAGCTGCTTGCCAAAATGTACGACCTGTTTCATTTCGAAAAGGGAATGGTGGCAGCGATGGAGCCTTCCTGGCAGGCTGCCTGGTACGGGGTAAGTGAAGAAGAAAAACAGCATTTCGAAGATCATTCTGAAGGGAGCCCGCTTGCTTTAATCGCAGACACGAAAAAGGTTCATGTCACCGAACGGAAAACCAGAGCCGGGGAAGAAGGATTGAGCGGCGTAGAGACGGCAGTGTACGAAATGTATCTGCCGGTGTTCAGCAGTAAAAAAGAAATGATTGGCGCAGCGGTATTCACCAGGACCGGACAAAGCTTTTCGGTGCAGGAGCGCGAGACGATGCGCGGCATTCTCCGTCAGGCTTCCATTTCCTTCAGTCGTATTCTTCTGTTTGAGGAAACGGAGGAGGAGCGATTTTTGTATCAGCGTATTATCGACAGTGTTGATGAAGGGATCCAGTATATCAACGAAAATGGAGAGCTTGAGCATGCGAATCATTGGACATGGAGTATGATTAATACGGGGGTTCAAAATGAGAAACAAACCCTCCCGTTTTCGGAATGGACGTCAGGGTGGATCAAGCAAATTGATGAAGACTGCCGGGGAAAAGTGGAAAACTATTTTAAAGCTTTTATCGGTGGCGTAGACTCTCCAGACTACAGTATCGAATATAAAATTACGTCAGAGAGCGGCGTGAACGTTTACGAGCTATATGGACGAAATGTGCAGATGGAATCCGAAGAAAAGGGAACTATCTTTGTTCACCGCAACCGGACTAAGGAATTTGAGCTTGATCAGATGAAATCAGATCTTGTCAGCACTGTAAGTCATGAACTCAGGACGCCGCTGTCGAGTATTTTAGGCTTTGCGGAGCTTCTTCTCGTCAAAGATTTAAAGCCGGCCCGTCAAAAAAAATATATAGAAACCATTCACAGGGAAGGGGAAAGGCTAACTTCGTTAATTAATGATTTTCTCGATCTGCAGCGGATGGAGTCCGGCCGTCAGGAATACGGCATGGAAGAAGTTGATATCAGCAGCCTAATGCTTGAGGTCGTGGATACCTTTGAACCGAACCAGCCGGACCACACGTTTGTTGTAAAGGACCGGCTTCAGTATGGACGAATCTATGCAGATAAAAGTAAAATCGTGCAGGGCGTCACCAATATTATTGGCAATGCAGTAAAATTCTCCCCAGACGGCGGCGAGGTAAAAATTGAGCTTGCCAATGAGCAGGATATGGTGAGAGTAAAAATAACAGACGAAGGTCTTGGGATTCCGGAAAAAGAGCTTCCCCGTCTTTTCGGAAAGTTTCACCGTATTAATGATGAAGAGCGGAGGAAAATCCGCGGCACCGGTCTCGGGCTTGCCGTAACGAAGCAAATTGTTGAAGACCATAAAGGCAGAATAGAGGTTGATTCGATAGAAGGGGAAGGCAGCAGCTTCTGCTTATTTTTCCCAATCTCAGGAGTCGATTTCGATATTGAAGAACTGCCGGAAGAAAGTGATCTTCACTCGGTGCTTATACTCGAGGACGACCGGAGCCTGGGAATGCTTCTCTCAGAAGAACTTCGCCACGCCAAATACGAAGTAGTGCACTACTTCAATCCTTACAAAGCGCTTAATGCATTAAAACGGGGACTGCGGCCGGAGGTTTTTGTGGTGGATCTGATGCTTGGAGAAGAAATGGATGGATGGGATTTTATTGAACAGCTGAAATCCTTCCGTCATACCGAAGACGTGCCAATTATTATTTCCTCGGCTTTGCACGAGGATAAGGAGCGAATGGCCCGTATGGACGTCCGGCATTACCTGACTAAGCCGTATCCTCCAAACAGCTTATCCCAACAGGTGCGCCGTATCATTGAGCAGGCAGATAGTCAGGGGGAAGTGTATGTTCCTTCCTTTAATGAAGTGTAACGTCTGTGCCGGTGTGTTAGTCTGAAAGAAGAGAAGGAGTGATGATGCTTTGGGTAACAAGGGATTCAGCAGGGAGCGCCTCCTCCAGACCATTGAGGAAAGCAGGGGTTTTCCGTCGATTGACCCCGAGATTTTGGCCAGCCGCCTGGAGGAACTGGCAGCTGTGGGCCGCACGGAAGAGGGCGGCATTACACGTTATGTCTATACAGAAGAGGAGCAGCAGGCAAAAAATCTTTTTCGTTCCTGGATGGAGGAAGCGGGCCTGAGTGTACGGGAGGACGGTGTAGGAAACATTTACGGGCTGTGGGAGTCAGGTCGGGCCGGGGCCCCAATTATCCTTACCGGATCTCATCTCGACACTGTAAAAAACGGCGGTGCTTTTGACGGGGCTCTCGGCTGTGTATCGAGCCTGATGGCCGTAGAAGCATTGAAGGCCGAAGGAGCCGAATTGGACTGTTCAATAGAAATTGCTGTTTTCGTCGATGAGGAAGGGGCACGTTTTGGGAGCGGGATGCTCGGAAGCCGGGCGGCCGTTGGCGATATCTCAAAAGATGATTTTTTTCAAATGCGTGATGATGAGGGAGTGACGGCGGCGGAGGCGATGAAGCTGATGGATTATTCGCCGAACAAGCCCGAGAAAAATATTTATCCGCGTGAACGGCTGCGGGCATATTTAGAGCTGCATGTGGAGCAGGGAAAACAGCTCGAACAGCAGGAGGCGGGTATCGGGGTGGTAGAAGGAATCGCCGGCCCTTCCTGGCTTGACGTTCATTTTTGGGGAGAAACGGATCACGCCGGTAACACTCCGATGAACATCAGGAAAGACGCAGCTGCAGCAACAGCAGAATTTATTCTGTATCTGGAACAGCTCCCGGCTATGCACAGTGACACCGCAGTAGCTACCGTAGGGAGGCTTTCGCTTGAGCCGAACGGTTCAAACGTAATTGCCGGAGAGGCCCGGCTGACAGCAGATATCCGGGACCTCGACGAAGAAGTCCGGGATCAAATGATCAGCCTGGCGCGAAGCGAAGCAGAAAAAATAGCCGGTCGCCGCGGGCTTACTGTTTCTCATGAAGTGGCCTTCAGAGTAAAACCGGTGCCGGTCCCGGAATGGATCCGGCGTTCAATTGAGGAGGCCTCCCGGAGCATCGGCTTAGCTACAGAATCCCTCGTATCGGGTGCTAGCCATGACGCTATGATGTTTGGAGCCTACGTGCCATTTGGCCTGCTGTTTGTGCCGAGCTTTGAAGGCAAAAGCCACACACCAGAAGAGTTTACTGAATTAAAAGACTGTGTAAATGGTGTTGCAGTCCTAAAAGAGACCATACGAACGATAGGCACAGAAAACGGACGATAAATAGCCGAATGAAGCGGGAAATGAAATTCTGCTTCGTTCGTTTTTTTTAGAAAGAACCTGTTATACTGGAAGCATAGAAGTAAAGAAATAAGGAGCAGCGACACGAATGGCTAAAAAGAAAAATAAACAGACGTTTTACGTACAGGAAGAAGAAACAGTGGAAGAGTGTCTCTCCCGGATTGCTGCAGAAGGTTTTATGCCGGTGCGCAGAATGGAAAAGCCTGTATTTGAAGAGCAGACCATTAACGGAGAAACACAGTATGTGCCGGTGAGGCAGGAAATCAGTTTTGAAGCAAAAATGAAATAAACGAACGTTTAATCCGAGTTTATTCTAATCGTTCGAATTTTGATTGACAGATAATATAACAAATTGTTAAGCTGTAAAACGTAAGCAAGAAAAGCAGAACGATGACAATCCTCATATACTTTCGGGAATAAGGCTCGAGCGTCTCTACCCGGCAACCGTAAATTGCTGGACTATGAGGAGAATGATCAAACGAAGCCTTTATCTGAAATAGTGGAAGCTTCGGCTTGAATTTTTCTTCTATAGTAGAGCATATACGTTCACGAGACCTTCCCCGGAGTGCGGAAGACTATCCTTTTTTAGGGATGGATCTGGCACCGGGGCTTCTTTATGTCAAAAAGCACGTGAGGAAAAAGCAAAGGGGTGGCGCAAGTGGAACCGCAGGTAGGAGTAGTAATGGGCAGTACGTCCGACTGGGACACAATGCTGAAGGCATGCGAAGTGCTCGATGAGCTCGGAGTACCGTTTGAAAAGAACATCGTATCCGCCCACCGGACGCCGGATTATATGTTTGAGTACGCGGCAGAGGCAAGAGAACGAGGAATAAAAGTGATTATTGCCGGTGCCGGGGGAGCGGCTCATCTCCCGGGTATGATAGCGGCGAAAACGACGCTGCCGGTCATCGGGGTCCCGGTTCAGTCCAAGGCTTTAAGTGGATGGGATTCGCTTTTATCCATCGCTCAGATGCCCGGCGGTGTGCCGGTAGCAACTGTGGCCATCGGAACGTCTGGAGCGACAAATGCCGGACTTTTGGCCGCTCAGATGATTTCAGCCTTTGATGAAAAGCTGGCAGATAAGCTGCAGCAGCGTAGAGAGCAAATGCGTGAGCAGGTCATGCAGTCAGGAGATGAATTATGGGGAAAGTAATGAAACCCGGACAGACAATCGGAATACTTGGAGGAGGACAGCTCGGACGGATGATGGCGTTTGCGGCCAAGCCAATGGGCTACCGTGTGGCCGTTCTTGAACCAAAAACAGACTCGCCCGCTGGACAGGTGGCAGATGTTGAAATTGAAGCATCTTATGACGACCGTGCCGGGGCGGACAAAATGGCAGAAGCGTGTGATGTATTAACCTATGAATTTGAAAATATTGACGCAGAGACAGCCAGGCATCTGGAAAATACTCTTTATCTTCCGCAGGGCAGCCAGCTGCTTCATACGGCGCAGCACCGCCTTCGTGAAAAACAGACCATTGAAGCAGCGAATATTAAAGTAGCTCCGTACCATCAGGTGACCTCCCGCGAAGAGCTATCGGCAGCGGTAAAAGAGATTGGTGTGCCGAGCGTGCTGAAAACATGCCGCGGCGGTTACGACGGCAAGGGACAGGTAGTGTTAAAAGCAGCAGAAGATGCAGAAGCAGCGTTTGAAGCCCTTGGGGGAAGCGAAGGCAAAGAGCTCGTACTTGAAGCGTGGATTCCGTTCCAAAAAGAAATTTCCTGCATTGTCACCCGGAGCGTGCACGGGGAGACCAGCGTGTTTCCGGTCGGAGAAAATATCCATGTTAATAATGTTCTGCACCAGACCATTGTACCGGCAAGAATATCGCGTTTTGTGAATGAAGAAGCTATCCGTATTGCCCACCGGCTTGCCGAACATATGGATCTTGTCGGCACCCTGGCAGTGGAAATGTTTGTTACAGATGATGAAACAGTGTATGTAAACGAAGTGGCGCCGAGGCCGCACAACTCCGGTCACTATACGATTGAGGCATGTGAAACCTCCCAGTTTGAACAGCATATCCGCGCTGTCTGCGGTCTTCCACTTGGACCCGCTGGACTGAAGCAGCCGGTGGTTATGACCAACATTCTCGGTGAACACGTTGAAGCGGTAACTGCGCATATGGAAGAGTGGAGCAAGGACCATGTGCATCTGTACGGCAAGGATGAAGCCAAGCCCGGCCGGAAAATGGGGCACTGGACGGTGCTCCGCGAGGATCTACAGGATGCGCTTGATAGGTCCACGGACGTTTGGAAGCAGTACATAGAGAGTTAATTATTAAAGAGAAGAGTGGAGGAACCTGATTATGATCGATCGTTACACACGCCCGGAAATGGGTGCCATCTGGACCGAAGAGAACCGCTTTAACGCCTGGCTTGAGGTCGAAATCTGCGCCTGCGAAGCCTGGTCGGAGCTTGGGGACATTCCAAAGGAAGACGTGAAAAAAATAAGAGACAATGCTTCCTTTAACATCGAACGGATCCAGGAAATTGAAGAGGAAACACGTCATGACGTTGTGGCATTCACCCGGGCGGTGTCGGAGACGCTCGGCGATGAGCGCAAATGGGTTCATTACGGCCTGACCTCCACCGACGTTGTGGACACCGCTCTTTCCTACCTGATTAAGCAGGCCAACGATATTTTGCGCTCAGATTTGGAGCGGTTTCTCGAAATTTTAAAAAACAAAGCAAAAGAGCATAAGCATACGATTATGATGGGACGCACCCACGGTGTGCACGCAGAACCCACTACCTTCGGCATCAAGCTTGCGCTCTGGTACCAGGAAATGAAGCGCAATCTCGAACGTTTTGACGCAGCGGCCGAAGGCATCCGCGTTGGGAAGCTTTCGGGAGCGGTTGGAACGTTTGCCAACATCCCGCCGGCTATTGAAGAGTCAGTCTGCCGAAAGCTCGGCCTGCAGGCAGCGCCGGTATCGACGCAGACGCTGCAGCGGGACCGTCACGCAGATTACATGAGCACTCTCGCTTTAATTGCCACCTCGATTGAAAAAATGGCTGTCGAAATCCGCAGCCTGCAAAAAAGTGAAACCCGGGAAGTAGAAGAGTTCTTCGCCAAAGGACAGAAGGGTTCATCAGCGATGCCGCATAAACGCAATCCGATCGGTTCGGAAAACATGACCGGCCTGGCCAGGGTCATCCGCGGCCATATGCTGACCGCTTATGAGAATGTGCCGCTCTGGCATGAACGAGATATTTCCCATTCCTCGGCCGAACGAATTATTATTCCGGACGCAACCACGGCGCTTAATTATATGCTGAACCGCTTCGGCAATATCGTGAAAAACCTGACAGTATTTGAAGACAATATGAAAGCAAACATGGATAAAACGCTCGGCCTTGTCTTCTCGCAGCGCGTGCTGCTTACACTGATCAACAAAGGCATGGTGCGCGAGGAAGCGTATGACACGGTTCAGCCAAAAGCGATGGAGGCCTGGGAAAAAGGCATCCCATTCCGGGAGCTTGTAGAAAATGAACCCGCCATCACGAATGTTTTAAGCAGTGAAGAAATCGAGGACTGCTTTGACCACCGTCATCACATGAAGGAAGTCGATACGATCTTCGCCCGTGCCGGCATCGAATAATAAGGGATAGTCCAAAGGAGGAGCCTGCGATGGAAAAACGCGCTCTATTGTATGAAGGAAAAGCCAAAAAACTGTATGAAACAGACGTGGAAAATACGCTCTGGGTAGAATACAAAGACGATGCCACCGCGTTTAACGGGGAGAAAAAAGAAGTGCTGGTTGGGAAGGGCAAGCTGAATAATGAAATTTCTTCCCTGCTGTTTCAAAAGCTTCATGAAGAAGGCATAAATAACCACTTCGTGGACCGGCTCTCTGAAACCGAACAGGCGGTCAGGAAGACGACGATTATCCCTCTTGAGGTTGTAGTACGTAATATTGTCGCCGGCAGTCTCCACCGCCGCACTGGTATCGGAGAAGGTACTGAAACCGACCAGCCGGTAGTGGAATTCTACTACAAGGATGACGAGCTTGGGGACCCGTTGATTAACGATGATCATATCCGGCTGCTGCAGGCCGCTTCTCCGTCGCAGGTTAAGGACATGAAGCAGATGGCCGAACATGTGAATAAAACGCTCTGGAAGCATTTCTCCGACCACGGCCTGCTGCTTGTTGATTTTAAAATTGAGTTTGGCATGACAGAGGACGGAAAGCTGCTTTTGTCCGACGAAATCTCTCCGGATACGTGCCGGCTGTGGGATAAAGAAACCCGCCAGAAGTTTGATAAAGATTTGTTCCGTTACGGGATTGGTTCTCTTCAGGAAGGCTATACCGAAATATTACAGCGATTAGGAGGAGCTGCACATGGTTAACGTTCAAGTGTATGTGACATTAAAAGAGGGAGTACTTGACCCGCAGGGAAGTACGATTGAAAATGCCCTGCAGACAATGGGGTACCATGAAGTGGCATCTGTTCAGACCGGCAAGTATATTGAGCTCGAAGTAGAGGAAGGAAGCAACCTTGAAGCCCGGATCGAAGAAATGTGTGAAAAGCTCCTGTCCAATCCGGTGATTGAAGATTACACGTATACGATCGGAAAGGGCGTGTCCTGATGAGATTCGCAGTGATCGTGTTTCCAGGGTCCAACTGTGATGACGATATGTATTATGCAATCCAGGAAGGTCTCGGGGAGCCGGTGGATAAAGTCTGGTACACCGAAGAAAGCGTCGCGGATTATGACGGTATTCTTCTGCCTGGTGGATTTTCCTACGGAGACTACCTTCGTTCCGGGGCTATAGCCCGTTTTGCTCCGGTTATGGCGAGCGTCGTGGAGCAGGCGGAAAAAGGCAAGCCGGTTCTCGGCGTATGCAACGGATTTCAAGTGCTGCTTGAAGCAGGACTGCTTCCGGGAGCTATGCAGAGGAACCGGTCGCTGAAGTTTATCTGCCGCCCGGCCCGCCTAGCGGTGGCGAATCATGAAACCGGCTTTACCTCCGAATACGCGAGGGACGAGCGAATTACGATCCCGGTCGCTCACGGTGAAGGAAACTACTATTGCGACGACGAGACCCTAAAGGATCTGCAGGCTAACAACCAGATTGTATTCACCTATGAAGATAATTTTAACGGTTCCAAAGAGGCAATTGCCGGCATTGTAAACAAACAGGGCAACGTGATGGGCATGATGCCGCACCCGGAACGAGCAACCGATCAGATTCTCGGCAGTGACGACGGATTGAAAATCTTTCAGTCAATATTGAAGCAATGGAGGAAATCCCATGTCCTTACTACTTGAGCCTTCCGCAGAGCAGATTGAACAGGAAAAAATCTATCAGGAAATGGGCGTTAAAGACGAAGAATTCGAAATGATTAAAAAAATTCTCGGGCGCCTGCCAAACTATACAGAAATTGGCCTGTTTTCAGTCATGTGGTCGGAGCACTGCAGCTATAAGCATTCCAAAGCCCAGCTGAAAAAATTTCCGACAGAGGGAGAGCGCGTGCTGCAGGGGCCCGGGGAAGGTGCCGGCATCATCGACATCGGCGACGAGCAGGCGGTTGTGTTTAAAATGGAAAGCCACAACCATCCGTCAGCGATTGAGCCTTACCAGGGTGCAGCCACCGGAGTAGGCGGTATTCTCCGGGACGTATTTTCAATGGGGGCGCGCCCGGTCGCCATTATGAATTCGCTTCGTTTTGGAGAACTCGTCAAGCCGCGGGTAAAATATTTATTTGAAGAGGTTGTCGCCGGGATTGCCGGATACGGGAACTGCATCGGCGTGCCGACAGTCGGAGGCGAAGTGCAGTTTGACCCGAGCTATGAGGGCAACCCGCTCGTCAACGCAATGTGCGTCGGGCTCATTGACCATAAGGATATTCAGAAAGGTATTGCAAGCGGCGCCGGAAATACAGTTATTTATGTCGGTGCAAGCACCGGGAAAGACGGTATCCACGGAGCTACTTTTGCTTCGGAAGAAATCAGCGACGAATCGGAAAGCAAGCGTCCTTCCGTGCAGGTCGGTGATCCATTTATGGAAAAGCTGCTGCTTGAGGCATGCCTCGAACTCGTGAAGTGTGAATCGCTTGTCGGGATTCAGGACATGGGAGCGGCAGGGCTGACTTCTTCTTCAGCAGAAATGGCCAGCAAGGCGGGGTCAGGGATCGAAATGAACCTTGATACGGTACCGCAGCGGGAGCTCGACATGAGCCCATATGAAATGATGCTCTCCGAATCCCAGGAGCGGATGCTTCTGGTCGTCAAGCAGGGAGAAGAGAAAGAAATTCATGATATCTGCAGCCACTGGGGGCTTCATTCAGCGGAAATCGGAAGTGTGATTGATGATCAGCGCCTTGTGCTCTGGCACGGCGGGGAGAAGGTGGCGGACGTACCCGTGGATGCGCTGGCTGAAGACGCGCCGGTGTATTATCCTGAGTCGCGGGAACCCGAAGCATTCCGCAAACGCCAGCAGCAGGAAGCGTGGAGACCGGACGTTAATGATGCGAAGGAAACGCTCACGGACCTGTTAAAGCAGCCGACGGTCGCCAGCAAGGAATGGGTTTACGACCAGTATGATTACATGGTCCGCACCAACACAGCCGTATTGCCGGGATCTGACGCAGCGGTACTCCGCGTGCGTGGTAAAGACAAAGCGCTTGCGATGACGACTGACTGCAATGCACGCTACCTCGGACTTGATCCGGAGCAGGGCGGGAAAATCGTTATTGCAGAAGCATCCCGCAACATCATCTGCTCAGGCGGGCTTCCGCTCGGTCTAACTGACTGCCTGAACTACGGCAATCCGGAAAAACCGGAAATCTACTGGCAGTTTGAGAAGTCGATTGATGGAATGACTGAAGCGTGCAAAACCCTTGAAACACCGGTTATCGGTGGCAATGTATCCCTCTACAACGAAACGCAGAACGGCGCGATCTATCCGACGCCGGTCGTTGGCATGGTAGGGCTGATTAAAGAGCTTGCCCATATTACAACCCAGGAGTTTAAGCAACCGGGAGATGCTGTATATATTATCGGGGAAGCAGGGGAAGACTTTGGCGGCAGCGAGATTCAGGAAATGCAGACCGGGTCTATTGATGGCCGGGCTCCGGAGCTTGATCTTGACACCGAAGACAGGCGACAGCGCGACGTGTTAAAGGCTATTCAGGAAGGACTGGTTCAGTCGGCGCATGACGTATCCGAAGGCGGTCTCGGCGTTGCCCTTGCGGAAAGCACATTTGGCACAGGACTCGGAGCGGAAGCAGTAATTGCCGGGGATGTTGTCAATGAATTGTTTGCTGAAACGCAGTCACGCTATGTGATTTCGGTAACACCGGAAAACCGGAAAGCCTTTGAACAGACAGTGCCAGACGCAAGATACGCCGGCAGAGTGACAGAAGAAGCGACATTACACTTACTCAAAGAATCGGGAGAGACGATTCTTCAAGCTTCTGCCAAGGAGTTGGAGAACGCCTGGAAAGGAGCTATTCCATGCTTGGTGAAATCAAAGGCTTAAACGAAGAATGTGGTGTGTTTGCTGTCTGGAATCACGAGGAGGCGGCACAGCTGACCTATTACGGGCTGCATAGTCTGCAGCACCGCGGCCAGGAGGGGGCAGGCATCGTCGTCAGCGACGGCGATAAACTGTCGAGCCACAAAGGACTCGGTCTTATTACGGAAGCCTTTAAAGAAGGAGACCTTGAACAGCTGCAGGGAAGCTCAGCTGTCGGACACGTACGCTACGCTACGGCAGGCGGAGGCGGTCTTGTGAACTGCCAGCCGCTGCTTTTTCAGTCACAGACGACGGGACTTGCGATTGCGCATAACGGAAACCTTGTGAATGCCAACCACGTGAAAGAGGAACTCGAGAGAAAAGGAAGCATTTTTCAATCCACCTCAGACACCGAGGTGCTTGCCCATTTGATCAAGAGGAGCGATGAAACCCGCTTTGAGGATCAGCTGAAGGATGCCCTCTCCTATATTGAAGGAGCATATGCTTTTGCGGTGATGACCGAGGACAAGCTGCTTTGCGCCATGGATCCGAACGGCCTCCGTCCGCTTACAATTGGGAAAATTGGAGACACGTACGTGGTCGCTTCGGAAACGTGTGCGTTTGACGTGATCGGTGCTGAGTACGTCCGGGACATGCAGCCGGGAGAAATTGTCAGCATTGACGACTCGGGCATGCGGTCAGAGCTGTTTTCAGCCTCTACGTCCCGGGCGATCTGCAGCCTGGAATATGTCTATTTTGCCCGTCCGGATTCCAATGTGGACAATATTAATGTGCATACGGCCAGAAAAAATCTTGGTAAAGAAATGGCTAAAGAAGCACCGGTGGAAGCGGACGTAGTGACCGGAGTGCCGGACTCTTCGATTTCCGCCGCTATCGGATATGCCGAAGCTACCGGCACGCCATATGAACTTGGGCTGATTAAAAACCGGTATGTCGGCCGGACGTTCATCCAGCCTTCGCAGGCGCTGCGGGAGCAGGGTGTGAAAATGAAGCTTTCGGCCGTCCGCGGGGTCGTGGAAGGCAAAAGGGTTGTCATGGTGGATGATTCAATTGTCCGCGGAACGACAAGCAAACGGATCGTCCGCATGCTGAAAGATGCGGGAGCCACCGAAGTGCACGTACGCATTACGTCACCTCCGATTACGCACCCATGCTTTTACGGAATAGATACGTCAACGAAAGCGGAATTGATTGCTTCGAATTACACCGTCGATGAAATGCGCGATCTGATGGAGGCGGATTCCCTCTCATTTATCAGCATTGAAGGCCTGCAGAACGGCATCGGCCGGGACAAGAGCGAGCCGAACTGCGGTCAGTGTCTCGCTTGCTTTACCGGCAAATACCCTACAGAAATTTATGACGATACGCTCCACCCGCACGATAAAATTATGAATGGTTAACAAAGGAGGGCCTACGGATGTCTGAAGCTTACAAGCGGGCCGGTGTAGACGTTGAAGCAGGATACCAGGCGGTAGAGCGGATGAAAAAACACATTGCCCGTACTGGCCGCCCGGAAGTGATGGGGGCTCTCGGTGGTTTTGGCGGTATGTTTGATATTTCCGGACTTCCTTACAAAGAGCCCGTGCTCATATCGGGCACAGACGGTGTCGGTACGAAATTAATGCTTGCTTTTCAAATGGATAAGCACGACACGATCGGCCAGGATGTAGTGGCGATGTGTGTAAATGATATCGCCGTCCAGGGGGCCGATCCCCTCTATTTCCTGGACTATCTGGCACTGGGAAAAGCAGACCCGGAAAAAATTGAGCAGATCGTGAAAGGTGTAGCAGATGGCTGTGCGCAGGCAGGCTGTGCCATTATCGGCGGAGAAACCGCCGAGATGCCGGGAATGTACAGCGAAGAAGAATATGATCTGGCCGGGTTTGCCGTAGGTGCGGCGGAGAAAGCGGATATTCTGGCTGAATCAAAAGCGGAACCCGGAGACGCAATTATCGGGGTGGCTTCCTCAGGCGTGCACAGTAACGGATTTTCCCTTGTGCGAAAGGTTTTGTTTGAAGAGGGATTGTTTACGATGAACGACACGGTACCGCCGTTTCAGCGTCCGCTCGGAGAAGAGCTTCTCGAGCCAACGAAGATTTACGTGAATGCTGCGAAGGTAATTAAGCAGGCAGGAACAGCCAGAGGTATGGCTCATATTACCGGCGGCGGTTTTTTTGAAAATGTTCCGAGAATGCTTTCAGACGGCTGCGGCGCGATGTTTGACGTTAACAGCTGGCGACAGCCGGAGATTTTTCCCTTCATTCAAAACGAGGGTCATTTGTCTCCGGAGGATATGTTTGGCACCTTTAATATGGGCATCGGTTTAATGACGGTTGTACCAGCTGCGGAAAAAGAAAGCATGCTCGAGGCGCTGAAGCAGGCCGGGGAAGAGGCGTGGGCCATCGGGGAAGTGACTGATGGCGGCGGTGTGCAGGTGAAGGGGGCGACGTGCTGATGAAGCTCGCTTTATTTGCCTCTGGCACCGGCTCAAATGCCCGTTCATTGGTTCGTGCAGCCCGGGAGCAGAGGCTCGAAGCGGAATTTGTGCTGATTGTCTGTGACAAGCCTCAAGCCCCGGTCGTTGCCTTTGCCGAAGAAGAAGACATTCCGGTGTTCGCTTTTTCGCCGAAGGAATACGAAAACAAGGCGGCGTTTGAAACTGAAATCGTAAAGGAATTATATGCTAAAGGGGCGGAGCGGATCGTGCTTGCAGGCTACATGCGGTTAATCGGCGATACGCTGCTTACGGAATACGGCGGGCGTATGATTAATGTTCATCCGTCACTGCTTCCGGCTTTTCCTGGAAAAGATGCCATCAGGCAGGCGTGGGATGCCGGAGTAAAAGTGACCGGGGTCACGGTTCATTATGTCGATGAAGGCATGGATACTGGAAGCATCATTGCGCAGGAGCCGCTGCATGTAAAAGAGACGGATTCGCTGGGGACACTCACAGCCGGTATCCAGGCTGTCGAACACCGGCTCTATCCGGAAATTGTCCAGCAGTGGATTGCCCGTCCCCTTAAAACAGTGCAAACCAACACGGAGGGAGCCAACCATTCATGAAACGAGCATTAATTAGTGTGTCAGATAAAGAGGGCATTGTTCCCCTGGCCAAAAGCCTTGAAAAGCAGGGAATTGAAATTATCTCCACAGGAGGAACGAGCCGCGTACTTGAGGAAAGTGGTGTGCAGATCACGGGTATTTCAGACGTTACCGGCTTTCCGGAAATACTTGACGGCCGGGTGAAGACGCTGCATCCGAACATACATAGCGGACTGCTTGCCCGCCGCAGCGATGATGCTCATACAGCCCAGCTGAAGGAGCACAGCATCGAACCGATTGACCTTGTGGTAGTAAATCTGTACCCGTTCAAAAAAACGATCGAAAACCCGGACAAGTCGTTTGAGGACGCCATTGAAAACATCGACATCGGCGGCCCGACGATGCTCAGGGCCGCGGCGAAAAACTTCGAAGACGTTACGGTCGTCGTGGATCCGGACGATTATGAGCTCGTGCTTACAGAATTAAACGACAGCGGAGCGGTGTCAGCTGAGACGAACAAAAAACTTGCGGCCAAGGTTTTCCGGCACACTGCCTCCTATGACGCGTTAATTGCGGATTATTTAACCCGGGAAGCCGGAGAAAAGCATCCCGAAATGTATACCGTGACGTATGAGAAAAAGCAGGATCTGCGCTACGGCGAAAATCCTCACCAGGAGGCAGCCTTTTACCGGGAGCCGATCGGGCCGCTCAGCTCGATTGCAAATGCTTTCCAGCTGCACGGCAAAGAGCTCTCCTACAACAATATTAATGATGCTGAAGCAGCGCTCAGCATGATCCGTGAGTTTACGCACCCGGCTTCGTTAGCCGTGAAGCATATGAATCCGTGTGGGGTCGCGATTGGGGAAACACTCGAAGAAGCTTACGACAAAACGTATGCCGCAGATCCAGTCTCGATATTCGGCGGCATTGTTGCGTTTAACGGTGAAGTGACTGAGGCCATCGCAGAGAAGCTCAAGGAAATATTCCTTGAAATTGTCATCGCCCCGAGTTTTTCCCAGGAAGCTCTTGATCTGCTGACGCAGAAGAAAAATATCCGTCTGCTGACGGTAACGCTCGAGGGATTTGCAGAGCCGCGTTCGCAGCTGACATCCATTCACGGCGGTCTGCTTGTGCAGGATGAGGATACCGGTGGATTTCTGGACGCAGACGTGCGGGTGGTAACGGAGCGGGAACCGACAGAGGCCGAATGGGAAGACCTGAAGCTCGCCTGGAAGGTAGTAAAGCATGTTAAATCCAACGCGATCGTATTGACGAAAAATGTCCAGACGATAGGCATTGGGGCCGGTCAGATGAACCGGGTCGGCTCGGCGGGGATTGCCATTGACCAGGCTGGGGAAGAAGCGGTGCACAGCGCACTTGGCTCCGACGCCTTTTTCCCGATGCAGGATACGGTGGAAACAGCCGGGGAAGCGGGGATTTCAGCGATCATTCAGCCGGGCGGCTCGATCCGGGACCAGGAGTCCATCGACCGGGCCAACGAGTTGGGAATCACTATGGTGTTTACCGGTATGCGCCATTTTAAGCATTAAAATCGGCAGAAAGGTCCGGGAAATGGCTTCCCGGGCTTTTATTTGAAACCAGTGAAGCGTGAATATAACGGTTTTCGAACAGGAGGATGGCGATGAATGTCTTAGTAGTAGGAGCAGGCGGCCGGGAGCATGCCCTCGCTTATGCCTTTGCAAAAAGTGCGAGTGTGACCCGCGTGTATGCAGCGCCGGGTAATGACGGTATGGAGAATTATGCGGAATGCGTGAACATAGCGGAAAGTGATCAGGAAAGCCTGGTTGCCTTCGCAAAGGAAAAGAAGGTGGAGCTGACTGTGATCGGGCCGGAAGCCCCGCTTTTGGCCGGGCTTGCCGACCGTTTTGAGCAGGAAGGGCTGCGTGTGTTTGGTCCGGGTGAGAAAGCAGCTATGATTGAAGGAAGTAAATCCTACGCGAAAGAAGTCATGGAACGCTATCATATTCCGACCGGCGCCTATGCTTCATTTTCAAAATATGAAGAAGCAGAGGCTTATGTACGCCGCCAGGGAGCGCCGATTGTTATTAAAGCAGACGGTCTGGCTGCCGGGAAAGGGGTCACCGTGGCGATGACCGAAGCCGAAGCGCTGCAGGCGCTCGAAGAAGTACTGAAAGACCACAAGTTCGGCGAAGCGGGAGCCGAAGTAGTCATTGAAGAATTTTTAGAGGGCGAAGAACTGTCTTTAATGGCTTTTGTACACGGTGAAACGGTCGTGCCAATGGTAGCTGCGCAGGACCATAAACGTGCATATGATAACGACGAAGGGCCCAATACCGGAGGAATGGGTGCTTACAGTCCCGTTCCTCAATTTACTCAAAAAGACATCGATGAAGCGGTGGAAAAAGTACTCCAGCCGGCAGCCTCCGGCCTGATGGAGGAAGGCGCGCCGTTCACCGGTGTCCTATATGCCGGATTAATGATGACGTCTGCAGGACCGAAAGTGATTGAGTTTAATGCGAGGTTTGGTGACCCGGAGGCGCAGGTCGTGCTTCCGCGACTCGAATCGGATCTGGCAGAACTTTTGGTAACCCTCCTCGACGGAGGCAGGCCGGAGCCAGTCTGGTCGGAAGAAGCGGTACTCGGAGTAGTGGCTGCTTCTAAAGGCTATCCGGGCACCTATGAAAAGAACTGTCCCATCCATCATGTGCCGGAAAGCCCTCTTCTTTTTTTCGCTGGAGTGGAAAAAAAGAACGGCGTATATGTAAACAGCGGCGGCCGGGTGCTGCTGCTTTCAGAGAAAGCTGCGACCCTCGGGGAAGCGAAGGCACAGGTATATGAAAAAATGAAGGAACTCGATACGGGTAATTTATTTTACCGCACCGATATTGGTTTCCGGGCTCTGCAATAATGAAAAGCAAAACTGTTTCTGCCGTCAGCAGAAACAGTTTTTTTATGAGCTTTGCAAAGCGAATATGAAATTTATGTTATATTTCCTGTCATTTTCTTTCTCCCGGGCAAAGGATTCTGTTACAATGAGCAGGATAAAAATATTAGTACAGTTTTATCGGTTTTTTAATAAAATTTCCTAATATTTTAAGTGAATTCTGACAATTAACTGAAACTGTTTCACTATTTTTGTGAAATCATGAAAACAGTTGTAAAAAAGGAAAACGTTTCAAAATTGTCACCTGAAAATATAAAAAAGCGTTTACATTTGTGATATGATAGGGAAAATGAAATCGAGCAACGAACTGTGTGCAGGAGGAGAGATGTTTGGATGGCAAATAAGCTGTATCATTGGAGCAAATCAACATTGAGAGACCATCTTTCCGTGATGAGGGGCGAAACAGCTCCCTCTATTATTTTAAAAGATGCAACATACTTAAATAGTGCCCGCAAAAGCTGGAGCCGCGGCCACATATGGATATATGACGACCGTATTATGTACGCCGGGCCTGAATGGCCGGAGAAAACAGACGGATCGGAAATCGTCGACTGCAGCGAAAAATGGGTGGTGCCGGGTTATATTGAACCACATGCCCACCCGTTCCAGCTGTACAGCCCGCAGACATTGGCGGAGTATGCGTCCGTGCGTGGAACGACTACACTTGTGAACGATAATTTGTTTTTGTTTTTAAATATGGAGAAATACCAGGCGCTTTCTGCCATTGAAGATCTTGGGGAGCTTCCTACGTCCATGTTCTGGTGGGCCCGGTACGATTCCCAGACAGAGCTGGAGGAAGAAGACCGGTGGTTTTCGCCGTCGAACATGAAGGACTGGCTGGAGCATCCGCTCGTCGTCCAGGGGGGAGAGCTGACCTCGTGGCCTAAAGTGATGACCGGCAACGATACGATCCTGCACTGGATGCAATACACGAAGGAACTGAATAAGCCGATTGAAGGACACCTTCCGGGCTCCTCGGTATCGACGATTACGCAGATGGCACTGCTCGGCGTGGATGGCGAGCATGAAGCGATGACAGCAGAGGAAGCGCTTCGCCGGCTGGATGCAGGTCTCGTCACATCGCTGCGCTACTCTTCGATCCGGCCGGACCTTCCGGACATGATCGAAGGGCTGCTTGAGGCCGGAATCACGGACTTTCGCCGTTTTACGCTGAATACTGACGGGTCCACCCCGGCCTTTTATAAAGAAGGTGTTATTGACCGGACCATTCAAATCTGCCTGGACAAGGGCGTGCCCGAAATCGATGCGTATGAAATGGGCTCGTATAATGCGGCGGTTCACCTGGGTCTCGATAATTTGATCGGCATGATTGCCCCGGGGCGGCTTGCCCATCTGAATATTTTATCGGATAAACGCGAGCCTAAGCCTGAAGCCGTGCTTGCTAAAGGCCAGTGGGTATACAGGAATGAAACGAACCTGTATCCGAAAAAGCCCTTCGAATGGGAAAAGTACGGGGTGACCCCGCTTGAAATTGAGTGGGAATTAAAGGACAGCGACTTTCACTTTTCGATGCCGATGGGAATCGAGCTGATGAATTCCGTTATTTTAAAGCCTTACCATATCGGTATTGAAGCAAACAATGATGAGCTGTGGAAAACCCACGACGAGTCCTTTTTCATGGTCGTTGACCGGTACGGAAAATGGCGCGTTAATACGATCTTAAAAGGGTTTGCAACCAAGGTGGACGGATTCGCGTCCTCCTTTAATAACAATGGTGATATTATTATGATCGGCAAGCATAAGGAAGATATGCAAAAAGCAGCCGAAGAACTCATCAAAAATAAAGGCGGGATTTTTCTCGTCGAGGACGGGGAAGTGGTGGAGCATATTTCCCTGGATATTTTCGGCCTGATGTCCTCGAAGCCGATGGAAGAGGTTATTGTTGAGCATGAAAAAATGGTAGCCGCGCTGAAAACCCGGGGCTATCCGCATGAGGATCCGGTTTATTCTCTCTTATTTTTTGCAGCGACTCATCTCCCGTATATCAGGGTTACGCAAAAAGGTATATATGACGTTCATAAAAAAATGGTACTCTTTCCTGCCATTATGCGTTAAACTGTAAAAGTAGGTACTGATATCAGCTAGTTTCAGCCTGGATGAAACTGTTTTGCGCGTCGCTTTATGAATAAATACCTTCGTCTGTCACGTAGCCAAAAAGGAGTGTAGTGTGTTGCAGATTGACAAATTAAGGGGGAAAGAGCTCGATCAGCTCTTTCAGGCGATCCTTTCGTTAAAAAATATCGATGAGTGCTATGAATTTTTTGACGATCTATGCACGATTAATGAAATTCAATCACTTGCCCAGCGGCTTGAAGTAGCAAGAATGCTTCAGCACGGGTATACGTATCACAAAATTGAACTGGAAACCGGTGCAAGCACCGCAACCATATCAAGGGTGAAACGGTGCCTGAATTATGGAAACGACAGTTATCAAATGACTCTCGACCGTGTGCATGATGAAAAACAGGAACAGGACTCACAATAGAGCGTACAGACAGACGCGTATAAAACTCCCGCCGGACTGCCGGATGGGAGTTTTTTTGCGGGGGAAACGGTATAAGTTTATTTAGGAACTGCGGTGGATTTGGTATAATGAAAGACTGAGGAACGAAAAGCGGAAAGGCCCGGAAGGTTTGGCCGTTTCAGATCTTAGCAGCTTCAAATCGGAGCCTGTCTGGGCTTATCTATTTGTATAAAGGGAGTACGTCAGGATGCTATCATATTCAGAATGGAAACATGTCTTTAAGCTGGATCCGGCGAAAGCGATCAGCGACGAGAATTTAGAACAAATATGTGAGTCGGGAACAGACGCGGTCATTGTGGGAGGAAGCGACGGGGTTACCCTTGATAATACATTGAATCTTCTGGCCCGGGTGCGTCGGTTTCCAGTTGCCTGTGCGCTTGAAATCTCAAATATAGAAGCGGTGACCCCCGGCTTTGACTGCTACCTCGTGCCGACTGTGTTAAATGCAGGAGATGCCCGCTGGATTACTGGGCTGCATCAGCAGGCACTGAAGGAAATGGGCCCCGCGCTCGAGCAGGAGGAAGTACTAGCGGAAGGATACTGTATTTTAAATCCGGATGCCAAGGCAGCAGTATTAACAGAGGCCAGGGCGGAACAGACGGACGAAGATATTGAAGCATATGCCGCGATGGCTGACCGGCTGTTTCATCTTCCGATTTTTTATATAGAATACAGCGGCACATATGGCGACGTGCGAATGGTTCAGAAAGCACGGGAAGCGTTACACGAAGCAAGGCTCTTTTACGGCGGCGGTATCCGTTCAAAAGAGCAGGCAGCGGAAATGGCCGCTTACGCAGATACCATCGTAGTCGGAGATATTGTGTATGAGGATGTAAAGAGAGCAGTGCAGACCGTCAAAGCGGTCAGGCCGTAGCGTGAATCAAAAATATTCGGTATACTAAAACAGGAACGTATGTTCCTTAATACTTATGAAAGGTGGTGGCATCATGCAGCGACAAATCATTGAGCGCATGTTATCCGGAATGAACGAGCCGCAGAAACAAGCGGTGCAGCACACAGAAGGTCCGCTTCTGGTTATGGCCGGGGCAGGAAGCGGAAAAACCCGGGTGTTGACCCACCGGATTGCTTACTTAATTAGAGAAAAAATGATCCCGCCCTATGCAATTCTTGCGATTACTTTTACAAATAAAGCTGCCAAAGAAATGAAGGAGCGTGTCGGCAAACTCGTCGGACCGGTGGCCGAGGATATTTGGATGTCAACCTTTCACTCGATGTGCGTCCGCATTCTCCGCCGGGATATCGACCGGATCGGCTATAACCGGAACTTTTCGATACTGGATTCAAGCGACCAACTGTCTGTTATCAAGCAAATCTTAAAGGATCAGAATATCGACTCGAAAAAATTTGAACCACGGGCGATCCTTGGCATGATTTCGTCCAATAAAAATGTGCTTGAAACACCGAAGCAGTTTGCAGAAAGAGCAGAAGGGCCGTTCGAAGAAATTGCAGCGGATGTGTATAAAGAGTACCAGCGGCGGCTCCGGAACAACCACGCCCTTGACTTTGACGATCTGATCATGAAAACGATCCAGCTGTTTGAAGACGTGCCGGAGGTGCTGCAGTTTTATCAGCGGAAATTCCAGTACATTCATGTGGACGAATACCAGGATACCAACCGGGCGCAGTACATGCTCGTGAATATGCTCGCAGCAAAGCGTCACAACCTCTGCGTTGTAGGGGATTCAGACCAGTCCATCTACAAATGGCGCGGGGCGGATATACAAAATATCCTTTCCTTTGAGCGGGACTATTCGGAAGCAGTTACGATTTTCCTCGAACAGAACTACCGGTCGACGAAAACGATTCTGCGCGCGGCAAATGAAGTGATTAAAAACAATGCCGGGCGTAAAGAAAAAACGCTTTGGACGTCGAATCCGGACGGGGAAAATATCTACTATTTTCAGGCCTCCAACGAACGCGACGAAGCGTATTACGTAGTGGATAAAATCAAAGAAATTACGAGAAAGAAGGATATACGCCACGGTGATATTGCCGTTTTATACCGGACAAACGCGCAGTCCCGTGTGATTGAGGAAATGTTTGTAAAATCAGGCGTGGAGTACAACATGATTGGCGGCACCAAGTTCTATGACCGAAAAGAAATTAAAGACCTGCTCGGCTATCTGCGGACGGTGGCAAATCCGGATGACGACATCAGCCTCGGGCGGATTGTAAATGTGCCTAAAAGAGGCATCGGAGCTTCCACGATGGAAAAGGTGACAAAGTATGCTGCGAGTCAGGATATTTCCCTCATCCATGCGTTGCAGGAGGCCGATCAGATTGGTCTTGGCGCCGGGCCGGTTAAAAAGCTGCAGTCCTTTGCCGAGCAGATGAAGCATTGGATGCAGATGCAGGACTACCTTTCGGTCACCGAACTGGTCGAAGAACTGCTGGAGAAAACCGGCTACCGGGAAGCATTGAAAAATGAACGCTCGCTGGAGTCGCAGAGCCGCCTCGAGAACCTCGAAGAATTTATGACAGTCGCCCAGGAATTTGAAAAACGGAGCGAGGACAAATCGTTAATTTCCTTTTTAACGGATCTGGCACTTGTGGCTGACCTAAATGAAAATGATGACACCGACGTGCGGGACAAGGTAGCTATGATGACCCTGCACTCCGCCAAGGGACTGGAATTCCCGACCGTATTTCTTATTGGGATGGAAGAAGGAATCTTCCCGCACAATCGCTCACTGTTTGAGCCCGAAGAGATGGAAGAGGAGCGCAGGCTCGCCTACGTTGGAATGACCCGGGCCGAGCAGGAGCTTCACCTGACCCACGCTTCCATGCGGATGCAGTACGGACGAACGCAGGCAAACCCAATGTCGCGGTTCATTCAGGAGCTCCCACAGGAGCTGATTTCCGGGCGTGAAGAAAAGCAGCAGAATTCCGCCGGCGGGAAAACGGCTTCCCCGTTTGAACGGAAGCGCCAGGCCGCGACGGCTGCACCCCGGGAAAGCAAAGCACCGACGCCAAGCGGCGGCAGTGACCTTTCCTGGAATATTGGCGACAAGGCTAAGCACAAAAAATGGGGAACCGGCACCGTTGTCAGCGTACGAGGTGAAGGCAACGACATGGAACTCGATATTGCTTTTCCGAGCGAAGGTGTCAAGCGGCTGATGGCCACGTTTGCCCCAATTGAAAAAGCGTAGAAAGGACGAAGCCGATGGAGAGAAAGCAAGCAGAAGAACGTGTAGAACAACTCCGTGAGCTGTTGGATAAATACGGCTATTATTACTATGTCAAAGATAATCCAATCGTGCCGGATGCTGAATACGATGAACGGCTGCAGGAGCTGATCCAGCTTGAAAATGATTTTCCGGATCTGCAGGCTCCCGATTCTCCGACGGTCCGGGTTGGAGGAGCGCCCCTGGAAGGCTTTCGCAAGGTGCAGCACCGGATTCCGATGCTGAGCCTCGGAAATGCCTTCAACGAACAGGATGTGCGTGACTTTGACAGGCGGGTGCGCCAGGTGACCGGTGACAATGTGGAATACGTGTGCGAGCTGAAAATAGACGGCCTGGCCGTATCGCTTTCCTATGAGGATGGACGCTTTGTGCTCGGGGCGACCCGGGGCGACGGCACAACCGGAGAGGATATTACCCATAACCTGAAAACGGTCCGGGCGATCCCTCTGCGTCTTGAAGAAGCAGTGGATATTGAAGTGCGCGGAGAAGTGTTTATGCCGGAGCGCTCGTTTCTCAGTCTGAATGAAGACAAGGAAAAGAATGGAGAAGAGCCGTTTGCCAACCCGCGCAACGCAGCTGCGGGTTCCCTCAGGCAGCTTGACCCGAAAATTGCGGCCAAGCGAAACCTGGATATTTTTCTGTATGGTGCCGGCAACGATGATGAGCTGGATGTGAATACGCACGCCGAATCGCTTTATTTTATGGATCAGCTCGGGTTCAAAGTGAACCCGGAAACGAAAAAATGCCGAACCATTGAAGAAGTACTGGAATTTGTAGACTACTGGACGGAAAACCGCAACGGGCTCTCCTATGAAATCGATGGCATCGTTATCAAGGTGGACGATCTAGGCCAACGGGAGGACCTGGGCTTTACAGCAAAAAGTCCACGCTGGGCGACGGCCTATAAATTTCCGGCAGAAGAAAAGGTGACGACGCTCGAGGATATTATTTTAAGCGTTGGACGTACCGGCGTAGTGACCCCAACGGCGAAGCTGACGCCGGTTCAGGTGGCAGGAACGACAGTGCAGCGGGCTTCGCTTCATAATGAAGATCTGATACGGGAAAAGGGAATCAAACTCGGAGACCAGATTGTCGTTAAAAAAGCCGGAGATATTATTCCGGAGGTCGTGCGGGTGCTAACCGAGCTCCGCGAAGGAAATGAAAGGGAATTTGAAATGCCCACAGAATGCCCCTCCTGCGGGACAGAGCTTGTACGTCTCGAAGAGGAAGTGGCTCTTCGCTGCATGAATCCAAACTGCCCGGCACAGCTGCAGGAAGCGTTGATTCATTTTGTCTCCCGGGGGGCGATGAATATCGATGGCCTCGGAGAAAAGGTGATTCAGCAGCTGTTTTCGCATCAATTAGTCTCTGGGATTGAAGACATTTATAAGCTCGACCGGAATGAACTGCTTGAGCTTGAACGCATGGGAGAAAAATCCGTTGATAATCTTTTGAGAGCGATTGAAGCGTCCAAGGAAAATTCACTGGAACGCTTACTGTTCGGCCTCGGCATCCGGTTTGTCGGCTCCAAAGCAGCCCGGACGCTGGCGGAAGAATTCGGTACGATGGAGGCGCTTGAACAGGCAGATAAAGACCAGCTTCTTGCCATTTATGATATTGGTGAGAAGGTAGCAGATTCCATTGTCAGTTATTTTGAACAGGAAAACGTTTCGGTATTGCTCGGCGAGCTGCGCCGGCTCGGGTTGAATATGGAATATAAAGGCCCGCGGAAATCTGAACAGGCAACAGATACTGTGTTCAGCGGTAAAACGGTCGTTCTTACCGGCAGGCTGCAGGAATTAACCCGCAAGGACGCCAAGGAACGTATTGAGGCACTGGGTGGAAAGGTTACCGGCAGCGTCAGCAGCAATACGGATATCGTGGTCGCAGGAGAAGAAGCCGGCTCTAAATTGGAAAAAGCGAGAGAACTGGACGTGACCGTCTGGGACGAACAGCAGTTAATTGAGCAGACAAGTGAATAAAAAGAAGATAAAAGTAGCTTGTTTCACTCGGGCATACCTTCTAAGATAGAGATGGGAAAGAAAAAAATATAAGCCTCTGGACGCACAAAAGAGGAAAAATATCTGGAAGGAAACGCCGGGAATGGAGGAAATGATATTATGCGGAAAAGAGCCGGCCTTGTTATAGCTGCTTCCGTGTTTGCATTATCAGGATGCGGGTTGTTTGGCGGGGGTGAATCAGAATCAGAGAACTCTCAGCCGGAATCAGAGGAAGAGCTGTCGCTTAGCGCCGGCATTCCAAGTCTGGATGAGTACTACCGGGCGGTGCTCACTGACGATGGCCAATACGTCACAGGTGAATCCCGGGGGCTCAGTAATTCCATTGTTTATAACCGCTTTGATCTGGAGCGGATGGAAATAGGCATGCAGGAGCTTGCTTCGGAAGAGTTCAGTCAGGATAACTACTATTTCCGGGAAGGCCAGGTCATTGAACGCAGTGAGTTAAATAACTGGCTGCTGCGGGAAGGCGAAGAAGGCGACGGGGAACCAACGACGAGACCGAGAGGGCTGAATCCGCCGCTTGCCGGGAGTGAAGGAGACGAGTTTGAGGAACGCGAACGCGGTGAACCGAGAACAATGTCCAACCTGCTTGAACATAACTACATGGAAGAGGGAAGCGACGGCCTTGAACTTGGCGGTATTGTCATTGGGCTGTCGATGAATGAAACATATTACTTCCGCGAGGAATATGAAGACGGTACATACGGCCCGTGGCTTGAAGAGTCCATCAGTGAAGAAAACGCTCTTGAGGACGCGCAGCGTATTGCAGAGGAAATTACCCAGCGCCTGCGAAACGACGAACGCGATAATGCAGACCAGATTGAAGAAGTGCCGATCATGTTTACCGTCTTCCAGGAGGCACCGAGAGACTCGAGCGTGCCGGGAACGTTTATTGCAACCGGTATGGCTGATCCGGGACAGGATCCCGGAAACTGGAATGAATTAAATGAATCAAACTATTTGTTCCCGTCTTCGGAAGCAGAAGAAAATAACCGTTCTGATTCCGAAATGTTCGATGAGTTTAGTAATGAAGTGAACAGCTTTTTTGACAATACAGTCGGTGTAGTTGGAGAAGGTCATTACGTTAATGGTGAACTCGACAGCCTGACGATTGATATTCCAATTCAATTTTACAGTAAAACAGAAATTATTGCCTTCACCCAGCACGTGGCGGATAAGACAGAAGACATTTTTCCAAACGGTCTTGAAGTGGAAGTGAATATTAATTCCTCCTCCGGTCAGGAAGCGTTAATTACGAATGAACCGGGAGAAGATATGTACGTTCACGTATACAATGAGTAATTTGTGAGCGCGGGAAGTGGGCACAGTTGCCCGCTTTCCTTTTTCTTTGATATGATCAGAGTATTGTCCCAACAGAAGAACGATAGAAGCATTCAAAGGAGGAAAAACTGATGGCTCATATTTCAAAAGAAGATGTGGAGCACGTGGCCCATCTCGCACGACTTTCCGTTTCTGATGAGGATTTGGAAAAACTGACCGAAGAGCTTGATGCGATCATTGGATTTGCTGAACAGCTTGATGAACTCGATACGACTGACGTGGAGCCGACATCCCACGTATTGGATATTCACAACGTACTGCGTGAAGATACCATTCAACCATCGCTTGACCGGGAGGAAGCATTAAAAAATGCGCCGGACCAAAAAGACGGCCAGGTGAAAGTACCATCCGTGCTGGAGTAAAAGAAGGGAGATAACGTATGTCCATTTTGGAAGAAAGTGTAGCGTCGTTACATACGAAGATAAAAAACCAGGAAGTAGCTGTCACCGAACTGGTGGAAGCTTCATTTGCCCGTATCCGTGAAGTAGATACAGACGTAAAAGCGTTTTTAACGTTAAATGAAGAACGGGCACTCGAGCAGGCTGAAAAGCTCGACAAGCTTATTCAAAACGGTGGCGAGGTGCCGTTTTTGTTTGGCATGCCGGCAGGTATTAAAGACAATATTATCACCGAGGACCTTCGGACCACCTGCGCAAGTCAGCTGCTTGCAAACTTTGATCCGGTTCATAATGCGACCGTGATGGATAAACTCGGAGAAGCAGAAACGGTCACCGTCGGGAAACTGAACATGGACGAATTCGCCATGGGGTCCTCGACGGAAAACTCCGGCGTGCAGGAAACGAGAAACCCGTGGAACACCGATTACGTTCCGGGCGGTTCGAGCGGCGGCTCAGCAGCCTCTGTGGCAGCCGGCGAAGTGCTGTTTTCGTTAGGCTCTGATACAGGAGGATCCATCCGCCAGCCCGCTTCCTATTGCGGAGTTGTCGGCTTGAAGCCTACCTACGGACGCGTATCTCGTTACGGTCTTGTTGCTTTTGCTTCTTCCCTGGATCAGATCGGCCCGCTCACCCGTTCGGTTGAAGATAATGCTTACGTACTGCAGCAGATTGCCGGTCATTCGGAAAACGATTCGACCTCCGCAGATGTGCAGGTACCAAATTATCTGGAAGCACTAGGCAGGAACGTTAAAGGCCTGAAAATTGGCGTGCCGTCCGAATACATCGGGGAAGGCGTGGATGAAGGCGTTAAAGAGCGTGTGCTTGAAGCTTTGAAAGTCCTCGAAGAACAGGGAGCAGTATGGGAGGAAGTCTCCCTTCCGCATTCAAAATACGCAGTCGCTGCGTACTATTTAATTGCTTCTTCAGAGGCTTCAGCCAACCTGGCCCGCTTTGACGGTGTCCGCTACGGCGTTCGCGATGAAAACGCGAAGGACCTGGTGGAAATGTACAAAGAAACCCGCAGCAAAGGCTTCGGCGAAGAAGTGAAGCGCCGGATTATGCTTGGAACCTTTGCTTTGAGCGCCGGTTATTATGATGCGTACTACAAGAAGGCCCAGCAGGTACGTACACTCATCCGACGGGACTTTGAAAAAGTGTTTGCCGACTATGATGTTATTGTCGGGCCGACAGCGCCGACAACTGCGTTTAAACTCGGGGAGCAGCTTGATGATCCGCTCACGATGTACGCCAACGACATTCTAACCATTCCTGTAAACCTGGCTGGTATTCCGGCGATTTCTGTGCCGTGCGGCTTCTCGGACAATATGCCGGTTGGCCTGCAGATTATAGCCAAGCCGTTTGCTGAAGAAACGATCTATACAGTTGCCCACGCCTTTGAACAGGCAACTGAACACCATAAAGCCAGACCGGAATTATAGGGGAGGAACCAGGACCATGAACTTTGAAACAATCATTGGACTCGAAGTCCATGCAGAGTTAAAAACAAATACAAAGATTTTCTGCAACTGCTCAACCGAATTTGGTGCTCCTCCGAATACGCATACGTGCCCGGTCTGCCTGGGCCATCCAGGAGTGCTGCCGGTTTTGAATGAGCAGGCGGTCAACTATGCCATGAAAGCAGCGCTTGCATTAAACTGCGATATCGCCGCAGAAACGAAATTCGACCGTAAAAACTACTTTTATCCCGACAATCCGAAAGCTTATCAAATTTCCCAGTTTGACCAGCCAATCGGAGAAAACGGGTGGATTGACATTGAAACAGAAGAAAACGGACCGAAGCGTATCGGTATTACCCGTATTCACATGGAAGAAGATGCCGGAAAACTCACGCACGACGAAGACGGCGGCCACTCTCTGGTTGACTTTAACCGTGTTGGCACACCTCTGATTGAAATTGTGTCAGAGCCGGATATTACGACGCCGGAGGAAGGCTACGCTTATTTGGAAAAATTAAAAGCGATTCTGCAGTATACCGACGTTTCCGACTGCAAAATGGAAGAAGGATCGCTCCGTTGTGATGCGAACATTTCCATCCGTCCGGCAGGCCAGGAGGAATTTGGCACGAAAACTGAGCTGAAGAACCTGAACTCATTTACGAATGTGCAAAAAGGACTGGCATTTGAAGAAGAACGTCAGGAAAAAGAACTGCTTTCTGGCGGGGAAGTACTGCAGGAAACGCGCCGGTGGGATGACGCGAAAAAAGAAACAATTCTGATGCGTATCAAAGAAGGCTCGGATGATTACCGTTACTTCCCGGAACCGGATCTGGTCACGTACTATATCGACGAAGACTGGAAATCACGAATCATGTCATCAATTCCTGAACTTCCGGACGCACGGAAGAAGCGTTATATCGAGGACTTCGGTCTTTCCGAATACGATGCATCAGTATTGGTGCAGTCCAAGGCCATCGCAGACTTTTTCCAGGAAACTGTTGATGCCGGAGCGGACAGCAAGCTTACAGCCAACTGGCTGATGGGCGAGATAAGCGGCTATTTAAACAACAACGATATGGATATCGACGAGACGGCTCTCACGCCGAAGTCGCTTGCCAAGCTGATTGAACTCATTGAAAAAGGCACCATTTCAAGCAAAATTGCCAAGCAGGTTTTTGCAGATGTAATGGAGCAGGGCGGCGATCCGGAACAGATCGTAAAAGATAAAGGGCTTATGCAGATCTCTGATGAAGGAGAGCTGAAGCAGGTAGTTGACGGCATATTGGATAACAATCCGCAGTCGATTGAAGACTACAAAAATGGAAAAGACAAAGCGCTCGGCTTCTTAGTCGGCCAGGTGATGAAGGAAACGAAAGGGAAAGCCAATCCGCAGATGGTAAACTCTTTAATTCTTGAAGGCATGGAACAGCGCTAAACAGAAAACCCCGCAGATTTAAACCTGCGGGGTTTTTGTATGCTCCATTCCGGGCCCGAGAATAGCTGGAAGCCAGAAGCGCGAACGCATCGTATAGACAACGTGATCGACATAATGGTCGTACAGCCATTCGGCATTGCGCACATATTTATATTTTTCAAAGCCGAGCCGCTCCGGAATTGAACGACTGGGACGGTTATTTGGAGCGACACAAATATCCACACGCCGGAGATGAATATCCCGAAAGGCATAATCAGTCAATGTCTGTACCGCCCGGGTCATAATGCCTCTTCCCTGAAAGGGGGCGGCGAGCCAGTAGCCAATGACAGTGCGCCGGGTGAGCCGGTACACGTGGTTGAAGCTGATCGCCCCGGCGAGCCTGCCTTCGTACCAGATACCAAACGTGTAGGAGGTGCCGCGGCGGGCAAGTTTAGCCCGGTGTTCAAAAAAACGGAGTACATCGCGCAGCTCGCGTGTTTTATCCACCCAGGGCAGCCAATGACGCAGGTATGAACGATTATCATCCACCAGCTGCAGATAATCGGCAGCGTCCTTATCTTTAAACGGACGAAGGTATATTTGGGAATCCACGGTAAACTCAGCCATTTTTTATCCCCTCCGTAAACTATAGGTGGAGAGTATTTTCCCGATATTTTGCCGAATATAACCCATTTTCTGTTCACGCAGAAAGCCTGGCCCATTCGTGCAGCCGCCAGCGCATGTACACAAACTGATTCGGAGAAACGTGCTGAAACGTATCAATTAAAAGACCATAACAAACAGGCTCTTCCTCTAGTGCTTCCTTAAGGATGGCAGGGTGTTTGTGCCAGAGTGTACCCATCATTTCAATATAAGGGAGACGGGCACCAATAAGGGCGACTTGTTCAAACACCTGATCGCGGAGCTGGCAGAGCTCGGCTGGATCATCTGCATGATCCAGCTGGTACAAAAATTGATCTACAAAGTAAGCAATATGTTGATCCGGATGCATGGCTGCTCCTCCAATGCCGATAAATGGTCAGTTAATAAGTAAAAAAAAGAATCCCCTGCCAGCTAAACTGCAAGGGATACAAAAAATATAACAGGGGTAAGCTTGGTTAATGGTGTGAAACGTGTGTCGAGGGTGACGGTTTACAATTATTTAAAAATAATTACATTATTCCCGGCAAGTTAACTAGTAACTGGAAATCGCCAGCAGCACCAGCCGTTGTTACTAACCCTATAGCTACAGTCAATTTAATTAAATTAGCTTTCACTGAAAACAACCCTCCTACAAGAAACTCTGTAATTATTTTCTATATGCATTATGACATATACGAATATAAATATCTTTGGGCTTCTAATGCATTCATTGCCCAATAATTAGGGAAAAGCTCTAGAATTGTGGTAAAATCTAAAGTGATTAGAACTATAGTTCTTAAAAGGTGGTTGTATGGAAGATTCAAATGTTGGGAAAAAATTAAAAGATTTGAGACAGTACTACGAAGTAAGTCAAAGAGAACTGGCTGAAAATATTTGTTCTCAAAGAGCTGTTTCCAAAATTGAGCGGGGGGAAATGCAGCCGACCGCAGATATCCTCCATCAAATGGCAATAAAATTAGGAGTGAAGATCAGCTATTTTTTTGAAGATCACGAAGCTCCCCGATTTAACTATATACAGGAAACTAAGGATAAAATTGATAAACTGGTACGTATATATGAATTAGAAGAAGCAATGAAAATCATTAGACAGGAATTAAAAAATCCACTATTTCGAAAGCCTGTCCATCTTAAGTTTTTGTTATGGAAAAGAGCTGCCTGTCACTCTAAATTAACACTTGAAAAAGAAGAATCTCTGGAATTATTACAGTTAGCCCTGGATGTGGATACAGGTTCTTTAAGCATCACAGAAGAAGATATAGGTATATATATAAATATTGGTACAGTATATATGGATATGAACGAGTATAAAAACGCCATTTATTATTTTAATGAGGCTCTTGCTCTTTATACAAAACTTCCCGTAGCGCAATGGGATACTTCCAAAACAAAAATTTATATGAATTTGTGCATTGTATACTCCAAAGCCATGCAGTTTGAAAAAAGCCTGAAGGTCGCAAATGAAGGGGTAAAGTATATATACGACATAGAATCAGTGTATCTGTTAGGTGAACTTTATTACCAAAAGGGTGTAGCTTTATTTTATATGGGCGAATATGCGAACGCTTTACGGTCTATGGAAAAAGCTATGTTTATCTTGAAAGATAAAGGGCAAAAGATGTTTTATGATTTTATAGAAGAAAATTACCTGCGATTTCAAAGGGCTACCTTTGCGCAATATTCCAAGTTTAAGCCAAAAAATATCGACCCCACAGCCGCTACTGTTTAATGAATTAACAATAGTATACAATTAATTAGTAATGCATGTAACAATGACGGACAAAGATAGTTCTTTTATATATTAGCCAAATGAATTGAAATCTTCGATGTAATAGGGGTTATAATATGCGAAAACGAGCGAGAGTAATCTACAATCCAACGTCTGGAAGAGAGCAGATGGAGCGGCAGGTGCCTTATATATTAGACCGGATGGAGCAGGCAGGTTACGAAACATCAGCCTTTATGACCCGGGGAGAGGGTGACGCCCGGGATGAGGCACGGCGCGCTTCACAGGATGGGTTCGAAGCCGTAATTGCCGCAGGCGGGGACGGAACGATTTTTGAGGTCATTAATGGAATCGCTGAACAGGAATGGCGCCCCAAAGTAGGACTTATTCCGGCCGGAACGACGAATGATTTTGCCCGGGCCCTTGGACTGCAGGGAAAAGAAATCAAAGAGGTCTGCGACGTATTTGCGCGCGGGCGCACCCAGGGCATTGATATAGGAAAGGCGAACGGCTCGTACTTTATTAATATTGCTGCGGGGGGAAAGCTGACGGAGCTCACCTATGACACTCCGAAGGGGCTGAAAACGGCGCTGGGGCAGGCCGCCTATTTCATTAAAGGATTTGAGAAATTCTGGTCTCTGCACCCGCAGATGACGACTGTTGAATACGATGGAAAGCTTCTCGAGGAAGAAATTACAATGTTTCTCGTATCCAACACTAACTCCGTCGGTGGTTTTGAAAAACTTCTACCACAGGCAGAATACAACGACGGTTATTTTGATGTGCTTATCGTACAGAAAATGACGATGTTTGAATTCAGCCAGCTGCTGCGCCAGGCTCTGCGCGGGAGGCATCTGGAAAATCCCAAAATTAAATATTTTAAAGCAAAACAGCTTCGTATTGAGGCAAAAGAAGACATGCAGCTTAATCTTGACGGGGAATACGGCGGCCATCTGCCGGCGACGTTTGAAAATTTGTACCAGCATATCGAACTGTTCTGCCCATAAAAAAACAGCCGCATTGCCGGCTGTTTTTTTAATAGCTTTTCCATTCTGTTTTTAAAATAGCGTAAATCATCACGTCCCGCCGTACCCCCTGAATCAATAGTGAGCGGCGCAGTGTGCCTTCATGCACCATGCCAACCTTTTCCATCACCTTGGCAGAGGCTGTATTTTCGGTGAAACACCGGGCTTCAATTCGATGCAGGCCCATATCTTCAAAGCCGAAGCGGATAATTTCCCGTGCCGCTTCCGATCCGAACCCCTGATTCCAATGATCCGGGGCGAGCGTGTAGCCAATTTCCCCGGCGGCATGGCCCCGGTCCCAATGCACAAAATCGATGGTGCCGATTACTTTGCCGGAGTCCTTTCGTTCGATGCCAAATGGCGCCCGGTCGCCGTATTTATAGGAATTCATCGTGATATCCAGAAAATCTTTTGTTTCCCCGCGGCTTCTGTGGGTGTCCCACAAAACGTTGCGGGAGACCAGCGGATTGGAGGCGTATTCGTAAATGTCTTCAAGATCTGAATAACGCAAGGCCCGTAGTCGGAGCCTTGACGTTTCCAGGGTGGGGAAGGGTCTGAACGGTGATGTTGATGAATGATGCATAGGCCTTCATCCTTTACTGTAGCGCGCCCTCAAACGGTGCTTATTTCTTTGTTAATTATAGAATAATAAGAAATACCTAAAATGACAATAGGCACACCGGACAGAAAACAGGCATTCTGCGCAAATGCAGAATGCCTGAATGTTTAAACAGTAGAATTGTGTTCGAGCTCTGTGCGTTCTTCTTCGGAAAATACCCGGGAGCGGGTTAAAAACCGTTTACCCTCCGGTCCTTCTAGAGAAAACATCCCACCCCGGCCGTCGACAACATCAATAATCAGCTGTGTGTGCTTCCAGTATTCAAATTGATCCTTCGACATATAAAACGGTGCCCCGCCGATATCTCCCATATACATATCACTGTTGCCCGTTTTAAAGTCACCTTCCGGGTAGCACATCGGGGCGCTTCCGTCGCAGCAGCCGCCGGACTGGTGAAACATTAACGGACCGTGCCGTTTTGTCAATCTGTTGATTAGTTCAAGGGCAGCGTCAGTAGCGGTTACACGCTCTACTGCCATGAGACATCCTCCTTTTTAATGCTTCCGGCCGCTTAAAAGAATCCTTTCGGCTGTTCGCTGTAGCTGACCAGAAGGTTTTTCGTCTGCTGGTAATGGTCGAGCATCATTTTGTGGTTCTCCCGGCCAATACCTGATTTTTTATAGCCGCCGAACGCAGCATGCGCCGGATAGTCATGGAAGCAGTTCGTCCATACACGGCCAGCCTGGATCGCGCGTCCGAACCGGTATGCGGTGTTCATATCACGCGACCAGACGCCGGCGCCAAGTCCGTACAGCGTATCGTTGGCGATTTCCATCGCTTCTTCCTTCGTTTTAAAGGTAGTCACACTCAGCACAGGTCCGAAGATTTCTTCCTGGAACACGCGCATTTTGTTATGGCCTTTAAATACGGTCGGCTGCACATAATATCCCTGTGAACGGTCTTCATCGTCGACCTGGGCTGCTTCACCGCCGACCAGAACCTCTGCACCCTCCTGTTTCCCAATATCCAGGTAGGAAAGGATTTTATCGAGCTGTTCCTTGGAAGCCTGGGCGCCCATCATCGTGTCGGTGTCGAGCGGATGACCGACGTTGATGGCTTTAACGCGTTCAATAGCCCGTTCAATAAATTTATCGTAAATGGATTCCTGAATGAGAGCACGGGATGGACACGTGCACACTTCCCCCTGGTTCAAGGCGAACATGACGAAGCCTTCGATTGCTTTGTCGAGATAAGAATCGTCCTCGGCCATTACGTCTTCAAAGAAAATATTCGGTGATTTGCCGCCAAGCTCGAGCGTTACCGGAATTATATTTTCCGAAGCGTACTGCATAATCAGTCGTCCGGTCGTCGTTTCCCCGGTGAATGCCACTTTATCAATGCCTTCGTGCTGGGCAAGCGGTTTGCCGGCTTCAACCCCAAAGCCGCTCACTACGTTCAGAACGCCTGGCGGCAGAAGGTCTTCAACGAGCTCAAGCACCTTGTAAATCGACGCTGGTGTTTGTTCAGCCGGTTTGAGAACGATGCAGTTGCCGGCAGCAAGTGCAGGAGCGATCTTCCAGATCCCCATAAGAATCGGGAAATTCCACGGAATAATCTGGCCGACAACGCCGAGCGGCTCATGGAAATGATATGCTACAGTGTCATCGTCGATCTGGCCGATTGTTCCTTCCTGGGCACGAATAACGCCTGCGAAGTAGCGAAGATGATCGATGGCAAGAGGGATATCAGCATTCAGTGTTTCCCTGACAGCTTTGCCGTTTTCCCATGTTTCGGCAACGGCCAGCATTTCAAGGTTTTCTTCCATCCGGTTCGCCATTTTATTTAAAATATTGGAGCGTTCGGTCGTGGACGTTTTGCCCCACGCTTCCTTTGCTTTATTGGCTGCTGCCACTGCCGCATCAACGTCCTCTTTCGTTGAACGGGCAATCTGACAGAAAACGGTACCGGTAACCGGACTGACGTTATCAAAATATTCGCCCTGGGCCGGCGCTCTGTATTCGCCTCCAATAAAGTTATCGTATTTGTTTTTAAAATGTACGAGGCTTTCGGGGGTGTTTGGTGCATCGTATCTCATGCAAAATCCTCCTTCGTTTTAGAGAAAAATTGGAAACGCTTACACAAGTTCATTATAGCACCATTTAAAAATAATGAAAATATAGAAGTTCTGAATATAAAAATAATCCCGCCGGCTGCGGCGGGATAGTGTTTAATGAAGCCTGGAGGTCACATCTTCGATTTCCTGAAGGGTGCTGTCGATTTCATCGAGCAGATTGTCCGGAAGTTCAAGCTCTGCAGCTTTTAAATTTTCTTCGAGCTGTTCGGGACGGCTCGCTCCAACAATGGTAGAGCTTACGCCCGGCTTTCGGAGAATCCAGGCGAGGGCGAGCTGGGAAAGCTTAACGCCGAGCTCGTTACGGGCTAAATTCTCCAGTTTTACGACATTTTCGAGAATCCGGTCATCCATAAAGCGTTCCATAGCGAAATTAATATCTGAATTGGCAGCACGGCTGTCGGAAGGAGGCTGCTCGCCCGGACGGTATTTGCCGGTTAAAATGCCCTGGGCAAGCGGGGAAAAGACGACCTGTCCGAGCCCTTCACGTTCGCTGATTGGAAGGACCTCTTTTTCAATGTAGCGCACGAGCATATTGTAGATGGGCTGGTTCGATACCGGCCGGTGAAGATTTCGTTTATCAGCAATATGTGCCGCATCGCTGATCTGGGCACCGGACCATTCGCTGAAGCCGTAGTACAAAATTTTGCCCTGGCGCACAAGGTCATCAAGCGCCATCAGCGTTTCCTCCAGCGGAGTATCGGGATCATAGCGGTGGCATTGATACAGATCCATGTAATCCGTACCGAGCCGCTGCAGGCTGGCATCGCACTGCTCCATGATGTGCTTGCGGGAGAGTCCGCGGTCGTTCGGACCGTCTCCCATTGGAAAATACACCTTCGAAGCCAGCACGTAGCTGTCCCGGTTGTAGGAGCTTAAAGCTTTGCCTACGACCTTTTCCGCTTCTCCTTTATTGTAGACGTTCGCCGTGTCAAAGAAATTAATGCCATTTTCATACGCATGGTGAATAATGTTACCAGCAGTCTGGTCCTCCACGGAGGAGCCGTAGGTAAGCCAGCTGCCAAGGCCTATTTCACTTACTTTTACGCCGGAGTTCCCTAATCGACGGTACTTCATGCGAACACGTCCTTTTCATAAGTATAATTCCCTGCGGCAGAGAGACAGGTTACGTGAAAGGTATTCCTTTGTTCATTAAATTGTAAACAATTTGCAGGCGGATGCTGAAATAAACAAAAGAAAAACAGGTATGTTATTCTAGGAAAAAAAGCAGGATAAGGGGTAGATGCACGTGGACTATTACATAGCGAGAATGCAAAAGGAGCATTGGCCTGAAGTCCGGGACATATACGAAATGGGAATTATGAGTGAGCATGCGACATTTGAAACGGAGGCGCCGTCATGGGAGCTTTGGTCAGCGACGCACGATCTGGCCTGCCGTCTCGTTGCTATCGACACTACAACTGAAAAAGTAATCGGCTGGGCAGCGCTTGCCCCGGTTTCCGGCCGGGAAGTATATGAAGGCGTAGGCGAAACGAGTGTCTATATTCACCAGGATGAACGCGGCCGCGGTGTGGGTGGAACGCTTCTGGAAGCATTAATTGAAAAAGCGGAAGCGGAAGGCTACTGGATGCTGCAGGCCGGCATTTTTCCGGAAAATGACTATAGCCTGCGTATTCACCGGCGTAAAGGCTTCCGAGAGGTAGGTGTACGGGAGCGTATCGGCAAAATGCAGGGACGCTGGCGCGACGTGGTGCTGCTTGAACGCCGCAGCCAGGTGGTGGGCGTGGAAGAGGAAGACAATTACGATGATTGATCTTCCTCTTTTTTGTAGCGTTCCTTCCACTTTTCAAGCGAAGCGATCATATCATCCATCTCTTTTGCTGTAAGCTCCGGATAGCGGTTCAGCGTTTCCTGCACGTGCCGGGCTTCCGGCGGAAGCGTGCGGTTATCATGAGAGAAAAAGGCAGCTACAGTACCGGTAACAATGCCGATCAGTCCGATGCCGACGATCATCAGGATGCTTGCAATAATACGTCCAGCGGTCGTTACCGGATAAAAATCACCGTACCCGACCGTAGTCGTTGTTACAACGGCCCACCAGAGCGCTTCTTCGTATGTATGAAAGTCAGGTTCAATCCAGCGCATTGAGAGACTGGCCGCAAACAGCAGCACGCCGACAATGATCACTGCCCGGTCCACCTGATATTTAGAGAAAAAGACATCAAGCAGGGAATGCCGGCGGCTGAACAGCACGATCAGACGCAGAATTTTCAACAGACGGATGAGACGGGCAGCCCGGAAGATTTCCCCTAGCGGCAAAATGGCGATCAGCTCGAGCGGATTGCTTTTAATGTACTGCCACTTGTTGTCGCTCGCAAAAAAGCGGACGCTGAAATCAATTACAAATAAAATATAAATAAATATATCAAGCGCCCTGGATTGGTCAGGCGGCAGATCTACCGTTAAGGAAAATATTAAGAGAGCGGCAAGAATCAGCTCATAAATTGCTTCAAATGAAATGCGCAAGGTTGGTGCTCCTTTCTACAGCAGCTTAGCCATCATAATTTCATTGACGTATGTCCCGTGGGCGAAAAGCGACTCCTGTTTAACGCCTTCAATCTGAAAGCCGAAGCGTTCATAGAGTACACGCGCCCCGGCATTTTCTTCTATTACGGTCAGCTCCAGGCGGTGAAGCCCGCGCTTTCCAGCCCATGCTTCGATATGCTCAAGGAGCCGTCTTCCAAGACCCAGGCGGTGATAGGCGGGCAGGATCCCTATAACGACAGAGGCGGTCAGGCAGTTGCGGATGGTGCTGCCGCCGACGCCCATCGCGTGGCCAACCACCACACCCGCATCTTCCACAATAAAAAGCACAAGATGATCCTTCATAATAAACTCGTTCACCATATGCTGATGCTGCTCGGCTGTTGGCTTTCGCTCTCCTGGTTCCATCAGCATATAAGATGTTTCATTATCGAGCTGCTGACTGAACGCCAGGTGAACGTTCGCATCCGATGGTTCAATCAGACGGATATCCATATGTATCTCTCCGTTCTTTTTCATTTGCTTATAGTATTCCTATATTATAGCGTGCGAACAGACGGACGCCAAACCACTCCTGTGTTACAATTTTGCTGACAGACTAGAATGAACGGAAGGAACGAAATAATGAGTAAGCAAAATAAGCCGGAAGCCCCGGTAGAAAAAAATGAATTAATAGAAACGACAATTGAAGATTTAACCCATGAAGGGCACGGGGTCGGAAGAATTGACGGATATGCACTGTTTATTCCGTACGCTCTGCCCGGCGAGCGTGTGCAGGCGAAGGTTATTAAAACAAAAAAAGGCTACGGCTTTGGCAAGCTTATTACTGTTCTTGAAGAAAGCAGCGAACGAACGGAAGCGCCGTGCCCGATTTATGTGAAATGCGGAGGCTGCCAGCTGCAGCATATGAACTACGATGCCCAGCTCCGCTATAAGCATAAGCAGGTGAAGGATGCGTTTGAACGGATTGGCGGCCTCGACGAAACAGTGGTCCACGATACGATCGGGATGGAGGATCCGTGGCGCTACCGCAACAAGGCCCAGGTGCCGCTTGGTGTAAAAGAGGATGGCCGGTTAAAAGCGGGCTTTTACCAAAAACGGACACATAACATTATTGATATGGATGAGTGTATCATTCAGCAGAAGGAAAACGACGCTGCCGTTCAGCAGGTAAAAGACATTGCCGACCGATTTGGCATGAGCGCCTATGATGAAGAAAGCGGACGAGGCTTTCTCCGCCACGTCGTGACGCGTTATGCACCTACCACCAGCCAGCTGATGATTGTCCTCATTACAAACGGTAAAAAAATACCGGAGGAGCAGGCTTTTATCGAAGCTGTGCGTGATGAAGTAAAGGATACCGCAAGCATCGTTCAAAACGTGAATACGAAACGAACGAACGTCATTTTTGGCGACCGGACAAAAACGCTGTGGGGCGAAGACTATATTTACGACCACATTGGCGATGTGAAATTTGCGATTTCCGCGCGCTCCTTTTACCAGGTAAACCCGGTCCAGACAAAAACGCTGTATGACAAAGCACTGGAGTACGCGGACCTGCGCGGTCATGAAACGGTTATTGATGCCTACTGCGGCATCGGAACCATCTCGCTGTTTCTCGCAGAAAAAGCGCGTGAAGTGTACGGCGTGGAGGTAGTTCCTCAGGCCGTGAGTGACGCTAAGCGAAACGCCCAGCTGAATCATTTTGATAACGTAACCTTTGCGACAGGAAAAGCAGAGGAAGTGATGCCGTGGTGGGTAAAAGCAAACGGGCTGCGACCGGACGTTGTTGTTGTGGATCCGCCGCGGAAGGGCTGCGACGAACAGTTACTTGATACGATGCTTGAGGTTGCTCCCGAACGTATCGTATATGTTTCCTGTAACCCGGCGACACTCGCCCGCGATTTAAAGCACCTCGTGGAGGGCGGATACGAGGTCGTAGAAGCCCAGCCGGTGGACATGTTCCCGCAGACAACGCATGTGGAAGTGGCCACAAAATTAGTGCGAAAGTAAGAGGGAGTATGCAAAAACGCCGCCGGCCCAGCTGTATATTAAAAAACAAGGAAGGTCCCGCCCGGGGCCTTCCTTGTGTTATTACTGAGTATCTTCGCCAAAAGCCTCCGGCAGCATTTTAAAGCCTTCGATCTCTGCGTCCTCTTCAATCTCAATCATAATACAGCGTTTTCCCTGATAGTTGACCTGTCTTACGTATTCAAGATCCTGCGGGCTGATCGCAATGTTGGCGATTTTCGTGTTGATTTTAATGGATTTGGAATTGTATTTCGGCACGATGCTGCTTGCTTTCAGCTCATAGGTTTCGTTATCGGTCACCCGCTGAAACGCTGTTTTTACTTTGTCGGTCTCCACTTGCTCGCCGCTCTGCTGAAGCACCCGTTCCACGTCTTTATAGTCGAGCGTCGGCGGGGTATCCTCTTCATTTTCTTCGACGACCCGGTGAATTTCGCCGTAGACGTTCGCAAGTGTGGTGGGGTTCATCTGATCACCGACCACGTCTCTTACTATATCCTCAAATACTGTTTTGTTTTCTTTGGCGGTGACGATCTCTTCTCCGTTCAGCACATCTTCGATAAACCGGTAGTCGGGTTCGTTGGGCTTTGAAGCTGCATAGAGCACATGATTGACGTCAGCGGCCCCTTCCGTCATCGCGGGAAACAAAAAGCCGGCCAACGGATGTTTAAGATCAATGACCGGATCGGCCTCGACCTTGTATTTGAATTCCTTCTCAATGTAATCAAACTGCATTTCTTTTTTCGGCTCTTCTGTCTTATTGATGCTGCAGAGAATAAAGGAATTGGAATATACTGCATCGCGGTCGCTCGTTTCTGCTTCCTCATTCCGCTGTTTTGCCGGTTTTAAATAATCGGCACGGATAAAGGTGATTACGGTGTCTTTTTCATACGGGTGGTCTTCAATCATTTTTTCGGTCATGCGAAGCATCTGTTCCTTCCAGTCTTCAACATTACGGCTTAAAAGACCTTTGTGGAGAATGAACTGGCTGGAATCTTCAACGTCCTGCTGAAATTTCAGCTCGAATAATTTTTCATCCAGCTGCCCGGTGAGAACTTTTTTAAAATTGGCCATAAACAGCTCCTGCTGGTCGCTGTCGAGCATTTCGAACGGCTGACTCTGATAGTGATAAATATCGGTCGTTTCTTTCATTATGTAAACGTTAAAGATGTCGGAGATCGTGAGCAGATCATTGTCTGTTTTTAACTGCCTTCGAAGGTCGGCAATATCTTTTTTATCCATAGGTAGTCCACTCCTGAGCTGTTTGAAGGATTATTAGCTTATTTATTTTAACATATTACAGCGGTTCCGGATTCGGCAGATATAAAAAAGCCCGCTGCTTTTAAACAGCGGACAACTTTCATTTATCTATTCGAGGGGCTGCCGAAGTGACGGCGGATTTCTTCACCGTAATCATCGGTTAATGTCATGGATGCTTCGTAATCAGGTGAATTTTCCACCGCTTCGCGGCTCACACTGGTGGTGGCACTTTCGTCCATGGCACTGAACTGATTAAACCATTCCACTGGAACGAGAGAGTGGTCACTTGACAGTGCACCGGCAGTATCAACCTCGATGAACTGAACGCTCCAGTCGTTTGTGTCAAAAACCACGTCAGAGATCGTGCCGATACTTTCACCGCCTGCATCGACATCATAACCGCGAAGATCCTTCGTACTCTGCAGGTAGTAGTCTTCTTTGTTCCGGGCAGCTTCCATTTCGTTTTCTTCCGCACCGGTAACGGCAGTGTCATGGGCGGGACGTGCGTTATTATCGTCATCATCGTTAGGGGCGAACGGGCCACCTACAGGCATAACCGGCCCGGTTCCGGTACTTCCGGCTGTTGGAATCCAGTAAGGCTCTAAGTTGTAATAATTTAAAACAGAAGCTTCGTAGGAACGGGAAATAGGTTCGTGTTCATCCGGCTTCGGACTGTCTTTAATCTGGTCTTTCGAGGCATTCATCTGAATGGCCTGGCCGGCAAGGTCGAGACGGCTGATCAGCTGGGGGCTGAGCAGAACCTTTCCTCCCACAAACCACGTGCGGGTATCAGCGACGAGAAACCGTACCTTCCATTCGCCTCTGGAATCGAAATAGACGTCGGAAATGGAGCCGATTGCTTCTTCATCGGTGGCTGAGATCCAAAATGCCTGAAAATCTTTTGTGCGTACGAGCAATTGCTGCACCTCCTGAGGATAGTTGTTGATATACGGCTTATTACCTCATAGGGGTGTTTTTAAACTAACGACGTTAGCTCTTAAAAGCAGGTGAATATTAAGTCACAATTTGGACGGGAGAAAGGGTAATAGACCTAAACCGTTCAACTGGCCGATACCAACCTTTGTATCAATTCCACAGCAGTTGTTGACTTTGATAATCATTTTCAATTAGTGTGTACATTGTAATTAACAGCTTGAAACAGAGCTTTTATTTTTTCAGATTAATTGATAATGATTTTCATTATCTATAAATAACAGATCATGGAGGAGACGATATGCCGGTTGTAAAGGAAGGGTCGCACACCGCATTTGATAATGAATTTCTAACAAACATCGGTGATAAGCAAAGAACGCTCGAAATGTTAACCCAGACTTCTGCCTATATAGCGGATTTTTTTAATGAAAATGAAAGCCCTGTGGCCGCAGAAGAAGAACTGCAGGTAAAACAATTCTTTCACGGCATAGAGCATGAACATACTTTTGATAATGTGCTTGACGAAGTAATGGAGCATATTATGAAACGCTCCTTAAACATCAGCCATCCTCATGCGATGGCACATCTGCACTGCCCGCCGCTTTTATCCGGGGTGTGTGCAGATTTGATCGTGAGCGCTCTAAATCAATCGATGGATTCCTGGGATCAAAGCCCAGCAGCGACAACAGTAGAGACAGAGGTGGTGAACTGGCTGTGTGAATTGTATCAGCTGCCTCAAACCGCTGCGGGAACATTTACGACTGGAGGGACTCAGTCGAATTTTATGGGGCTGCTGCTTGCAAGAGACCAATACTGCGTCCGGGAGTTGTCACATGATGTGAAAGCCGATGGCCTTCCTCCGGAAGCATCCAGATTCAAGATTTTTTGTTCAGAGGAGGCGCACTTTACCATCAAAAAATCGGCTGTTCAGCTTGGCCTCGGAGAACGGTCAGTAGTAAGGGTGCCGACAGATGAGCACAAAAAAATGAACGCCGGTAAGCTTGAAGCCTTCATTCAGGAGGCAAGGGAGTCCGGTGACCATCCCATTGCCGTAGTGGCTACGGCCGGCACTACTGATTTTGGAAGCATTGACCCGCTCCAGGAGATTCGACGTACAGCAGACAAAGAAAATCTATGGATGCATGTGGACGCCGCCTTCGGCGGAGCTTTGGCGCTCAGCAGCAATCAGGCTGTAAAGCTCGACGGGGTGCATAAAGCAGATTCGCTGGCGGTGGATTTTCACAAATTATTCTATCAGCCAGTCAGCTGCGGGGCTTTTTTGGTTAGGAGCCAGGATACTTTTCGTTTTATCAGACACAGGGCGGATTATTTGAACCCAGAAGACGACAGCGAGGAGGGCTTTACTAACCTCGTGGACTATTCGATGCAGACGACCCGGCGCTTTGATGCACTTAAAATATTGATGACGCTCCGGACTCTGGGTACGGAAAAATGGGCGGAAATGATCGGGAAGGGCTTAAGACAGGCGGGGCGTCTCGCGGAAAAAATTAACGATGAGCCGAACCTGTATCTAGTAATGAAACCAGAAATGAATGCAGTAGTGTTTAAATACTGCACAGAAAGCTCCTTTGAAGAAAGGGAAGAAGACGAGGTCAATAAAGAAATTCAGCAGCGGTTGTATGCTTCAGGTGAAGCAGTCATTGCCAAAACGAAAGTAGACGGCAGGCAGTTTTTAAAGTGCACGCTGATCAATCCTTTAACGGAAGAAGAGGATATTGATCACGTGATTCAGGCCGTGATTGAAATGGGCCGGGAAATTGAAACCATACGAAAGGGGCAGAAGAAGTGAATACTAAACAAACAGCAGCAGAGGCTTCGATGCAGAGCCTTCTCAATTGTTACTTGCGCGAGACCGGAAGCGGTGCCTGGGGAGAGAAGGAATGCCGTGTGGAGCTTTCTCATCAGGAGATAGAGCTGATACTCCCGGTTAAATACCGGTCCCTGACACATCGTCATCTTTTCCGTTTTCCACTTTATTATAGAACCAGCGAAAGCAGTTCTCTAGTTGAATTGGATGTGCTGACCACCGGGGCTTTGCTTTTGAAGGAACTTTCGCTTGCGTACGCTAATAAGGGAGGGCAGGAAGAAATGATGCAGCGTGTACTGCAAAGCTTTGAACTCATAGAGCTGTTTTTAGAAGCACGCAGGGAGGATAAAGGAGAAGTTATCTCCCGCTATATTGATTCAGAGCAGAGCCTTTTGCTCGGGCACCTGCTGCACCCGACCCCTAAAAGCCGGCAGGGTATGGAACGTAAGGAGGAAGCTGAACTGTATTCCCCGGAAACAAAAGGACGTTTTCAGCTGCATTTTTTCCGGGCTCCGTCAGCCCAGGTAGAGGAAGCCTCGATGGAAGAAGAAAAAGCGGCAAATATCGTAAAAAAAGATCTTCAAAATGCCCCGGAGACAGAGGAATTATTTAAAAAACACTACTGCCGTCTGGATGATGGATATGCCCTGCTGCCGGTACATCCGCTTCAGGCAGAAGCTATGCTCTGCGAGGAGTCGATTCAACGGAAAATGGAACACGGAGAATTAGATTATCTTGGCCCGGCAGGCCGAAGCTTCACAGCGACTTCCTCGATCCGGACCCTTTATCACGAGCAGTCACCGTATATGTTTAAAGTTTCAATTCCAGTGAAGGTTACTAATTCACTGCGTGCCAATCAAAAAAAAGAACTGGCTCGCGGCATAGAAGTGGAAAAGCTGATGCAGAGCCGGATTGGAAAAGATGCAGCACAGTTTTTCCCGGAGTTTGAAATTATACGTGATCCAGCATATATCACACTTAAAGGTGAAGAAGAAACAGGCCTGGAAACGATTATCCGGCGCAATCCGTTTCAGGAAAATATGGATGACCAGGTGTCACTGGCCGCAGGGCTTGTCCACGATGCATACGGGGAAGGCAGTATGCTCAGCAACATGATTCGAGGTCTTGCCCGGGCGGAAAACCGGAGCACTGCCGAAGTAAGCAGGGACTGGTTCCGGCGGTACTTATCAATATCCCTGCATCCTATGCTCTGGCTGTATATGACTCACGGCATTGCGCTTGAAGCCCACCAGCAGAATTCTGTCGTTCGTTTTACCGGCGGCTATCCGAAAGTGTTTTATTACCGGGACAATCAGGGCTACTATTTTGCCCACTCAAAGGAAGCGCACTTGAAAAAGTATGTGCCGGAGCTGAATGCTTCAAGCGACACTGTATGCGCAGATGATATTGCAGATGAACGCTTCCGCTATTACTTCTTCATCAACCATTTGTTTGGGCTGATTAACGGCTTCGGAGCTTCAGGCCTGATTGAAGAAGCGGAACTGCTGCAAATACTCCGAGAGGAGCTTGAAGATGCGGAAAAAGCATTCGGCCGTTCCCGCCTGACCCAAAGTCTTCTTGAATACAAAAGCATCCCGTCCAAGGGCAATCTGCTGACCCGCTTTTTCGACATGGACGAATTGGTGGGGTCCCTTGCCGAACAGTCTGTCTATATTCATATTTCAAATCCACTGACTGCAAAGGAGTGCATGCAGCATGAAAACGAGGCAATCTAATTACCATATTTTTAGCCGGGATCCGGGAGAAGAACTGGATGAACGTCTTCAGTTTCGTGAGGTGGATGAACAATCTGATCTGGATCTTCTGCACGGGTGGATGCACGAGGCGCATGTCGTACCATTCTGGCAGCTGAATATAAGTAAAAGCAGCTATCAAGCGCATCTTCGAAAGGCACTGGCGGATAATCATCAATCGCTATATGTCGGGGAGCTTGATGGCCGCCCGATCAGCTACTGGGAGGTGTATTGGGCAGCAGACGACATAATTGGTTCCTATTACGAGGCGGAGCCGGAGGATCAGGGCGTTCACCTTTTAATTGGGCCACCTGAAGAAACAGGCAGGGGACTTGCCTTGCCGCTTTTAGAAGCTATGCTTTCGAGGCAGTTTGACCATCCTGGAACAAATCGGGTGATCGCTGAGCCTGATATTACCAACGGCAAAATGATTCATGTGTTTAAAAAAGCGGGATTTGAGCCTGTAAAGCCGGTGGATCTGCCTGACAAACGTGGACTTTTAATGGTCTGCACCCGTGGGACATATGAAGGAGGAGACCGCGATGGCTGAGGAAATATACGATGTATTAGGGGTAGGAATTGGACCGTTTAACCTGGGGATGGCGGCACTTGTGGAAAATGTACCGGAAGTGAAGGGTCTATTTTTGGATGAAAACGATAGATTTGAATGGCACGGCGGTATGCTGCTCGAAGGCACCAGCCTTCAGGTTCCATTTCTTGCGGATTTGGTCACGCTGGCTGATCCAAAGAGTCCTTATTCCTTTTTAAATTACTTGCAGGAAAAGGAAAGATTATATCATTTTTATTTCTATGAGAAATTTCATATTCCGCGCCGCGAATACAATGACTACTGCCGGTGGGCAGCTGAAAAGCTTTCCTCCTGCCGGTTTGGGCAGCGGGTTGTCGAGGTAGAATTTTTGAAGGAGAACGGGCTGTATAAAGTAGAAACAGAAAATACTGGCACAGGGAAAAGTAGGTGCTTCCATTCCCGGCATGTGGTAATGGGTACCGGTACGAAGCCGGCGCTTCCCTCATGGATGGAAAACGGAAGAGATGTTTGCCACTCTGCAGACTACCGTTACCGCCGGAAGGAACTGCTCCAAAAGCAGAGTATCACAGTGGCAGGCTCTGGTCAGAGCGCCGCTGAAGTTTTTCTCGATCTGTTAAAGAAACGGCCGGAATATGGATACAGCCTCCGCTGGTATACGAGGTCATCGGGGTTTTTCCCGATGGAATATTCCAAGCTCGGACTTGAACATTTTTCGCCGGATTATACTGGTTATTTTTACCACCTTGACCCTGACACAAAGGAGCAGCTGCTCGAGAAGCAGGATCTGCTGTATAAAGGGATCAGCGCTGATACGATTGCGGCCGTATATGACGAGCTGTATGAGCAGACAATTGGAGGGGAAAGCCAGGATATAGTTCTTCAGGCAAATACGGAACTTACGAGTATGGGTAGTACGCCGGCTGGCGATATAAAACTGTTTTTGAAGGAGATTAACTACGGCACAGAGTATACAGAAGAAACAGAAGCACTGATCGCTGCGACAGGCTACCAGCCATCCCCTCAGCCATTTCTAAGAGGAATCGAAGCTTATCTGCAGCGTGATGCATACGGGCGGATGCAAATTGATGAAAAGTACCGTGCAGTGCAGGCTGAGCAGAACCGCTATGTTTTTATTCAAAACGGCGAGATGCACACGCATGGTGTTGGAGCGCCGGACCTCGGGCTTGGAGCGCACCGGAACGCGGTTATTATTAATCAAATCGCAAACCGGGAAGTTTACCCCGTCCGGTCTGAAAATGTCTTTCAGCAGTTTAAGAGAAAAACGGCCGGGGCTATCGTATGAAGCTGAGCGCCATAATATTAAAAGAAAGGAAGGAAGCAGATGAATTCATATACGGCGGAGTCCGCGGAATCTGTCCAACAGCTGCACTGGGAGGAGGCGAACCGGCGGTTAACGGCTAAAATGCTTCAGGAATTCCTGTACGAGGGTATTATCGACGCAGAGGTTACCGAAGAGGGAGAGCTGCAGAAGCTTCAAGTGAAAACAGCTCAGGCAGTTTATGCATTTTCGGCGCGCAAGCGGTTTTTTGACAGTGTCCACGTGTATCCGGAAAGCATAGTGAAAAAAGAAGGGAAATCAGAAGCGCCGGTCCGGGCGGACGCTTTTCTGCTTGAACTACAGCAAACAGCTCCAATTTCGAGTGAAACAGCGGGGCATTTGCTGAAAGAATATTATCATACCCTGACAGCAGACTGCTATTTGCTGGACAAAAGGACGACGGCTGCCGAGCTTGCAGACATGGATTATCTGCTGCTCGAAGGAGAAATGAACGGCCATCCGTGGATCACATATAATAAAGGCCGAATTGGCTTCAGCTTTCAGGATTATCTTTCTTATGCCCCTGAACATAAGCAGAAAGTCCATTTATTCTGGATAGCGGTCCACAGGGAAGCTGCTTCGTTTCAGACCCTGCATTCTGATGGTTACCGCCAGTTAATAGAGCAGGAGCTGGATGAAACCGAGCGCAATTATTTTAGCAGTCTAATAAGCCGTGCCGGGGAAGAACCGGATGACTATTATTACATGCCGGTGCATGACTGGCAGTGGGACAATTACATCGTAACGCTCTACGCTGAGTATATTGCCAGAGGGTGGATTATTCCTCTGGCGTATTCAAAAGATGCGTACCTTCCGCAGCAATCGATTCGTACGTTCGTCAACACAGAGCATAAAACAAAAAAACATGTGAAGCTTCCGCTAAGTATTTTAAATACACTCGTTTACCGGGGGCTGCCAAGCGAGCGGACAAAAGTGGCACCAGAGGTGACCAAATGGATTCAAGCCATCAAGGACGAAGACCCTTTTCTGCGGGATACGTGTGAGGTGGGGCTGCTCGGGGAAACAGAAACAATCGATGTGCCGCATCCCGGGTTTCATCATCTGCAGGGAGTGCCGTACCAGTATACAGAGATGCTGGGTGCTGTCTGGAGAGAAAGTATTTATACGGCAGTGGAGGATGAAGAAAAGCCAGTAACGCTGGCGGCTCTTTTGCACGAAGATGCGAATGGAAAGCTGTTGGTTCAGGAGTATGTGGAACGTTCAGGGTTAAGTACGAAAGCGTGGATAAAGCAGCTGTTTGATTCCCTGCTCCCTCCGCTGCTGCACTACATGTATAAATACGGCACCGTTTTTTCTCCTCACGGGCAGAATACAATTGTTGTATTAAAGAACTATGCCCCGCAGCGGCTGATCATGAAAGACTTTGTGGATGATGTGAATGTGAGCGATCAGCAGCTGCCGGAGCTCGAGGAGCTTCCAGAGGAGTTAAAGCAGGTTCTTCGGTGCGAGCCGCCGGAAGGACTAGTGCAGTTCATTTTCACCGGGTTGTTCATCTGCCACTTCCGCTATCTGGCGGATCTGCTCGACCGGAAGAACTTACTTACAGAAAGTATATTCTGGAAACTGGCTGTGGAAACAATGGAAGCGTACGAAAAATGCTTTCCGGAGCTGAATGGACGCTTTGAGCTTTTTAATCTTTTTCAGCCGACCATGGTGAAGCTGTGCCTGAATCGGAACCGGATGCTTGATTACGGCTACGGTGACGGTGATGACCGCCCGCACGCTTCAGAGCATGGGTATGTGGGCAACGCCCTCTATATGGTTCGTGCGCATAACGAATAAGTCAGGGATCTTCCCTGGCTTTTTTGTTTGATAATTTATCTTTGTGATGAATTACATAATTAGTACATAAATATATCGTACTAAAGACACATGTATTGTTTAGAAAGGGGAAACGTATTATAATAATTCTAATGTACAAATCATCCCCTCAATCAATCTAAATGTGGAGGAACATAAATTGCAAAAAGAATATAGTCTGGATTCGACTGAATTCCCGTCACTCAAATCTGTTTCGCAGAAAATGTTTGATTTAATAGCCGACCAGCTTGATGTGAATACAGCGTATATTACAAAGCGCGGCAACAATGAAATGACTGTCATCAGCACGTTTAATAAAAAAGAAGAAATTATTCCCGAAGGCTATTCGGTAGAATACAGTGATACGTACTGCAGGAAAATTATTATGAACGAGGAAGACGCACTCTGTACAGAAGACCTGACAAAAGATGTGATGACAAAAGAATTGGAGGTAACCTCCCAGCTGCAGATGAAAGGATTCCTCGGTGTCACGCTGACCGATCTGAACGGCAATGTATTCGGCACGCTGTGTGTTATGGATCCCGAGGAAAAAATATTCAGCCAGGAGGATGTAGACTACTTAAAAGCCATGGGAGAGGTGCTTGCACATATTATCGAGCTTGACCACACCCAGTACAATCTTGGATTTTTAAACGTGCCGATTATTCCAGTCAGAAAAGGTATTTCGATTCTTCCGGTTCAGGGAATTATTGATGAAAAACGGGCTGAAATTATTACCAGTACCGTTCTGGAGTACGCGGCAGACCAAAAAATTGAGCACCTTGTGATTGATTTGTCAGGGCTTGTGATCGTGGATGGTGAGTTTCCGCACGTGTTTATTAATGTCATTCATGCCCTGAAGCTAATGGGAGTTAACATTTTACTGACCGGAATATCTCCGGCGATCGCCCAGCATGAATTAAGCAACAATGAAATTTTAAAAATGAATATCCACATCTCAAGAAATCTGGAATCTGCGCTTGAACATATTGGTTTTCATCTGCAGTCTCAATAAAACCGGCCCTTCTGCCGGTTTTTTTAGTAGCCAAAGCACAGGGAGGGATAAGATGAAGCATGAAATCATGATAAAAGCATCCAGGAAGACAGTATATGATTGTTTAACGGATCCAGAGAAGCGGGCAGAGTGGAGTCCGGAAATTATCGACATTACATATGAGCATTCACCTGAAAAGGAAGATGCGTTATTCACTCAGACCCAGAAAGCTGGGCGCTCCGTCTACGTATCTGAAGGGAGAAATCTAAGTGTGAAGGAGCCGGAGTTATTCAGCTATGAATTGACTCTCCAGCAAATGCATATTGTCATTACCTATGAATTAAAAGAGCGATCGGCATGGACCGAAGTCGTCCAGACGTACGAATCCCGTCAAAACCACCGTTTTGGCCGGGTGCTTGGGGCGCTCGTACGTCCGCTGACGAATAAGCTTGCTAAGGATATACTGAAAGGGCTGAAAAGGTACAGTGAAGCATCATAAAAAACCGCGAAAATATTAGTAAATTATTTTCGCGGTTTTTTTATAGAGAAAGCATTTCATGGATTTCTTCTTTAATCAGGCTCCAGGCATCGGTCTGAATATCGGTAAGCATAAAATGCTCTGCGTCCGGAAGTTCGAGATACCGTATGGACCGGTAGCCGATTTTGGCCGCCTGATGGTACTGCGCGCTGATGCCTACCGGCACGTTCACGTCGAGCGCTCCGTGCACGAGTATCTGTGGGACATCGATAGGGATCAGGTCAAACGGCGAGGTTTCAGTATAGCGTTCAGGAAATTCGTCCGGGGAGCCGCCAAGCAGATCGGCGACAGGGTCCGATGGTTCCTGGGCGTTTGTGATTTTGTTGCGGTAGTCATGTATCTCGTGCATTAGATGTAAATCAAGCACCCCGGCGAGACTTACCGCTCCATATATGGATAGCGGGTCAGCGAAGTGGGACAATTCGCTGGTAGCGGGCAGGGATGGCCTGGCAGCGAGCCATAAGGCGAGCTGTCCCCCTGCGGAATGTCCAATGGTAAACACTCGTCGAACGTCAATGGGGCGGGTGGCTGCGAGCTCACGCACGTAATCAGCGGCCCTGCCGACGTCATTGAACGTTCCGGGCCAACCACCGCCCGCGTGACCAACGCGCCGGTATTCAATGTTCCATGTGGCAATGCCTTCCCGGGTCAAATCCTCAGCCACATCCTGAATAATATCGAGACCAAAAGGTGTTCGCCAAAATCCTCCGTGAATAACTATTGCTAAAGGAAAAGGACCTTCTCCTTCAGGCAGGCGAAGTTCTCCGAACTGTTCAGAGTGCTCACCGTAATAAATTCGTTCCATATATTTCCCTCCTGTTCTCCTTTTATCATACCTGCTTTTGGTACAATAGATAATAGGAAATGCTGAGGAGGAGAGACGTGAGGATAAAAACGTTTTACGCCATAAGCGATAAAGGACTCGACAAGAAAGTGAATGCCTTTCTGGACGATGCAGACATCGAAGTAACAGATATTCAGTTTGCAATGAACTTCTTTTATTTCAGCGCGATGATCGTATACCAGGATAATAGAGAATAAATGGGGGATAGATATGCAGCCATTAGTTAAAGCAATTGAAGGAGAGCAGCTGTACCTGCGTCCTTACACGAAGGAAGAAATACCGGCGTTGTACGAAGCGTTTAATAATAATCACATTGCCCGCCAGTTTACCGGCGCCAGCCATATTTACACGCTGGAGGATGTGGAGCGCTATATCGAAGGTACCGATGCCCATGCAGACGTCCGGCTCGGCATTTTCATGCAGGGAAATGATCAATTAATCGGGGATACTTCGTTTATTGATATCGACACACCGGCGAGCCGGCAGGCGAGGTTTCAAATGATTATATTTGACGACTATATCGGGCAGCGCTTCGGCACTGAAGCAACAAAACTGATGCTTGAATACGGGTTCGGGAAACTGAATTTCCACAGGATTGAACTGGAAGTTTTTTCGTTTAACACCCGGGCGATTCACGTATATGAAAAGCTTGGATTCGTGCACGAAGGAATGAAGCGCGAGTGTCGTTACTACGACCACCAGTATTATCATGCTGTAATGATGAGCATACTCGAACAGGAATACCGGGAAAAGCATCGCTAAACCGCCTGTAGCCAGGCGGTTTTTCATTTTACGGAACTGATTTTCATGCAGTGCCGGGGAAAAATAACCATTCATTGAAGGTGACAATGTGAAAGAGATATACAGCAGCGTGGTGCAGTTTCGCGGCACTCATTACGAATTTGGCAAATACCAGGGAAAACTTCTTGCCGGGTCATTATCCGTTGAAAACCGGGATAAGCAATGGAAAATACGAAAGCCGCGGTTTCAGGTGGATATAGCGGAAACGAAAGAGGCTCTTATGAAAGTGGCCCCGGGTATCTGGGAGGAGCTTGAAGGGCTGCAGGACGGTTTGAAATGGAGCATGGAAAAAATCATTATGCATTTTTCCGGCTATCGTCTTGAGATACCTAAATCGGGCTGCTCTATTATGACCGGAGACGATTACCTGGTGCGCAATTACGACTATCACCCAAAAACCTACGAGGGCAGGTACACATTGTTTCAGCCGGCGGATCAGGGCTATGCGATGATTGGCCCCTCGCAGCGGGTGACCGGCCGGATGGACGGCATGAACGAAAAACAGCTTGCGATGGGCTATAATTTTATGCACCGGAAAAAGCCGGGAGACGGATTTATCTGCTCCATGATTGGCCGCTTAATCCTGGAGGTGTGTGCATCGGTAGAGGAGGCGGTCGATATGCTGAAAGAAATTCCGCACCGCCACTCGTTCAGCTACGTGATTCAGGACACGAAAGGTGTTTCCAAAGTAGTGGAAGCGTCACCGCGCGGAGTTATCGCCAGGGAGGATCAAACGTGTACGAATCACTTTGAAAAAATGCCGGAAGAAAACCGGCATTATTTAGTGGATTCGAAAGCCCGTCAGGAGGTTATGGAAAAGAAAAAACAGGTACGCCCTTCAGCAGAAGAGGCGTACCGGCTGTTAAATAATACCAGCGGCGGAGTGTTTTCGGATAATTATCACAGCTGGGCCGGTACGATTCATACCGCCGGCTACCTCCTGCAGGAGCAAAAAGCGTGGTTCGCGCTTGGAGGCAGCCGCGATCCCTACGAAATTGACTTCTCCTGCTGGCTGAAAGGGGAAGACCTTTCCGAACAGTATTTGTATGGGCAGATAGACACCGATATGAAATTTCTTCATATGGATCAGAACGTAAAATAAACCGGCACGCGGCCGGTTTATTTTTTATATACGGGCATCCCAGTTCTGCTTTTCCTCCTGCTTCATCTGATCCTCCGTATCCTGCGGATGAGCCGTACGGAAGGCGTGATGGTCTGCTTCGATGACTTCTACCATTTTGTTAATCATATCGTCAGGATCAAACTGGCTGTCGAGCATCTGCTCCATGCTGCTGATTGATTTTTCCGGTGTGAAGTTTTTTTCCGGATCATACCATTTCCACTTTTCTTCAAACATCCGGTCATTAAAGCCAGTTTCGTACGGGCCGGGGTTAATGGTTGCAACCTGGACATTGAACTCTTCAAGCTCTGCCTTCATAGACTTTGCAATAGACTCGATAGCGTGTTTAGTGGAACCGTACGGGGCCAAATAAGGCATAGCCACCACACCGACGATAGAACTGAGAAAGATTATTTTGCCCCGGCCTTTTTCTACGAATTTTTTAGCAGCAATCTGAGCATTCTCAAGCGTGCTGAACACGTTGGTTTCATAAATTTCGCGAACGCGGTCGACCGGTATTTCAGCTATTGGGCCGCCTTCACCGATGGCTGCATTTGCGACGAAAATATCATAGTCATAGTCCGCAATCAGCTGCTGGTCCCGCTTATTGGTAATGTCGAGCTTAATCACTTCGAGATCCGCACCCGCCGCTTCTGCTTCCTCCCGGAGACTTGTAATCTGCGCCATTATCTCAACTGCAGCAATCACGCGGTGACCTTTTTTCGCCAGTCCAATAGCTGTTCCTTTTCCAAGGCCGGTGCCAGCACCGGTAATAAATATTGTCTTACTCATAATTTTTCTTCCTCCTTATAGTAGGTCTGGTTGTAATGGACCGTTCCCCTTTGAATGAAGGGCGAAACGCGCCGCATCGCCGGAATGACCTGCCCAGCGGTTCGAGGGAAATGAAAAAGGAAAATGAGGAGCCCCGGCGAAATAACAATTAAAGAAGTTTTGAATGTGGAACCTCAATAAGGGAGGACGAAGCTATGAATAGAATTAACCTTATTACACTTGGTGTCAGGGACATTGCTGTTTCCAGGAAATTTTACCGGGAGGGACTCGGTTTTGAGGCTGCTTCGACTGAAGACGGCCCGGGTATTGTATTTTTTAATAACAAAGGCACTAAACTCGCTCTGTATTCATTAAAGGAACTGGCAAAAGAAACCGGAGAAGAAATGGAGGGAGCGGCCCAGGGTTTTTCGGGGATCACACTTGCGTACAATGCGAAGTCTGCCGAAGAAGTGGATAGCGTCATGAAACAGGCAGCCGGTGCCGGGGGCAGGATCGTAAAAGCACCGGAATGGGTTTTTTGGGGAGGCTACAGCGGGTATTTTAAAGATCCGGATGGTCACCTCTGGGAAGCGGCATACGCAGAATTTTGGGAATTCGACGAGCAGGACATGCTGATAATGAAATAAAAGGAGACATTCTATGTTTGCGTATAAAATTAACGAGCGCCTGGAGCTGTTGCTGCTTCAAAAAGAGCACGCAGGGGAACTGTTTGCCCTCATTGATAAAAATCGTGAACACTTAAAAGAATGGATGAACTGGGTGGACAATGTCGAATCGGTTCAGGATACTGCTGAAAACATTGACAGGATGCTCCAGCAGGCGGCAGCCGGAGGCGGTTTTCGCGCAGGTATAAGGGTTGAGGGGAGCCTTGCCGGCGTTATTAACTACCACGAAGTGGACTGGGGAAATAAAAAAACGAGCCTCGGGTACTGGCTTGGGAAGGAATACGAAGGAAAAGGCATCATGACTCAGGCAGTAGAAGCTTTTACGAACTATGCCTTCGACGAAATGGATTTGCACCGGGTGGAAATCCGCTGCGCTGAAGGAAATATAAAAAGCAGGGCGGTGCCGGAGAAGCTGGGATTTCAACTGGAAGGGACATTAAAGGAGTCAGAGCGCCTTGCCGGTGGTTATGTCAATCAGGCACTCTACGGAATGGTCAAAACAGAAGATGGGAGCAGCTGACATATTTTCTGGGGACCCGTGTTTATATATCAGTGAACCGTGGGAAAAGAAGCTAAGCAATCACGGTTTATTTTATTATGAACGTTTTTGAAAAAAAGCATTTTCAATATAGAGGATAAATGGGTAAAGAGGTAGTAGACAAAACTGGAGGGATACAAATGATTACGGCAGAACAGGAAAAAACATTAAAAAATCAGCTTTTGGAAATGAAAGAAGAAAATAAAGAAAAAATTGAAGCAGAAGAAACAGGAAATGCTAATAACAATACAGAAACCATCGGTGAACTTTCCGAATACAGCAATCACCCGGGCGACCAGGGTACGGAGCTGCATGAAATGGAAAAAGACGCAGCATTAAATAATCAGGCCCGGGAACAGCTTGAAAACATCGATCATGCCCTTGAGGCAATGGAAAACGGAAATTACGGTAAGTGCGAAGTCTGCGGCAGAGAAATTCCATATGAACGCCTTGAAATTGTGCCGGAAACGACGCGCTGTGTAGAACATGCGGGTAGCGATAAGCCTTCCCAGGACCATCCCGTGGAAGAAGACGTGGTTAACCCCGGACCGGAGCAGGAAAAAACGGAAGAAAATGTCGCTTTTGATAAAGAGGATACGTGGGAAGCGGTAAGTGAACACAGTACTTCCCAGACGCCATCCGATGATCCGGAAATGACCGGCTACACAAGTGATCAGGAAGAAGAGGAAGAAGAGGAAGGACGGGTGGAAAAAGTAGAAGACGCCTCCGTCGCTGATATGGAAGGTGAAGATACCGGAAATACAGCCGATCAGAAGGAACAATGGCAGGGAAGCAGAAATTCTGCCGAACAGGCAAATGGCGGAAAAAATAATTCGAAGGATAAAAAATAAATAAGGCGTATTCGGCTGACCGTTAATTGCTCGGTTGGCCGCTTTGTTTATGGAAGAAACCAGCCAGTAAAAAGAGGCTAAATGAAACTCTGTATTCCAAATCAAATTGACAGCGTTTTCTTTTCATGCTACAGTTTTTCCAAGTTAATATATCGGGCTGAGTCGAATGAAAGCCGCACACTAAATGCTCAAGAGGGAGCGGAGTGTGCGGTTTTTTAGTCGTTTTAAGGAAACGAAACGGCTGTCGATACTTATGTCTGCAATTACAAACGCTTACAAGGGAGCTGGAAAAATGTCGATATATTTAGCGGAAATCATTGGCACGATGATACTTATTATTTTTGGCGGCGGTGTGGTCGCAAACGTCAACTTAAACAAATCGAAAGCAGAGGGAGGAGGATGGATTGTTATAGCGCTCGGGTGGGCGTTTGCCGTGGCGATGGGGGTCTACGCCGTCGGGCAGTTTTCCGGTGCGCATTTAAACCCAGCCGTTACTCTCGGCTTCGCTTCTATTGGGGCGTTCGAATGGGCGCAGGTGCCAGGCTATATTGTTTCTCAAATTATAGGAGCAGGGCTCGGCGGAGCTGTTGTATACTGGCACTTTCTTGGGCACTGGAAGGAAACGGAGAATGCTGATGTAAAGCTGGCGGCGTTTTCAACTGATCCGGCGATTCCGAACCGGTTTGCGAACTTTTTGAGTGAGTTTATCGCGACCGCTGTATTTTTACTCGTATTAAACAGTATAGGCGCAAATGAGTTCACGGAAGGTTTGAACCCGCTTATTGTCGGTTTTCTTGTTGGGGCGATCGGGCTGTCGCTCGGCGGTACCACAGGCTACGCCATCAACCCGGCCAGGGACCTGGGACCGCGTATTGCCCACGCCCTGCTGCCTATTGCAGGTAAAAGGGATTCGAACTGGCCGTATGCCTGGATCCCGGTAGCGGCACCGGCGCTCGGCGGCGTTTTTGGCTCTCTTGTATACAGGGCCGGATTTTTAGGGGAAGGCTACGGTGTGCTTGCGTTATTCAGTGTTGTGGTCCTCATCGTCTTGGGCGTTCTTTACGTAATGAATAAACGTGATACAGAAGTCAGCAATCCCGATGTTAAAAACTGATAAATGAAAACTGCAGTCCCCGACTTTGGGGTATTGCAGTTTTTTTTATTATTTGTATAGTAAAAAGAGCAGCTGCAAATACGAATATCATAACGATAAGTAAAAATTTGTAAAAATATGTAGCTGCTTATACGTAACCTGGCCATTGTTCCGTCGACTAATATCACGAAGAATTAAAATATACATATTTTCTTACTAAAAAATAAATATAACGCTTTGTATATATGGAGGATAAAATGAAAAAATTAAAAGGCACTGTCCGGCTGCATGCACCCGGAGGAATATACGAAGGCCGTTTATACAAATATGTTCAGGAGTATCTCGGAATAAAATACGCAGAGGCGGAGCGGTTTAAAAAGCCGCAGCGTTTGGGCGAATCCACAGAAGTATCCAGTGCTCTGGATTATGGCCCCTCCTGCCCGCAGACTGTGGAAGGCCTCCGAAAGGGTACCGAATCGGAGGACTGCCTGAATGTAAACATCTGGAGACCGGACGAAGAACCGATGCACCACCGGCCGGTGATGGTGTTTATTCACGGCGGCGGCTTTAACAGCGGATCGAACCGGGAGGCGTTATATGACGGGAAATCGTTGGCTTCCCGGGGAGAAGTGGTGGTGGTGAGTATTAATTACCGGCTGGGGATGTTTGGTTTTTTGGATGCAGAGAACATTTGCGGACCGGAACAGGCCTATATGAAAAACCTCGGCCTGCTCGACCAAATGGAAGCACTCCGCTGGGTCCGGGAAAATATTGAAAGCTTTGGCGGAGACCCGAAGAACGTCACCATCTTTGGAGAGTCAGCCGGCAGCATCAGTGTAACGGCCCTGCTAGCTGCTCCTGCTGCCCGTGGGCTTTTTCAGAAGGTCATCGCCCAGAGCGGAGTGATTACCGGACTTGCGCGTTCGGTGGAGGATGCGGTGAACATTTCGGATCAGCTTATTTACAAGCTCGGCCTGCATTCCATGAATGACATCTGCACGATTCCGGCAGAAAGCCTTGTAAAAACTACGGTGTCGTTCGTGAACAAAAACTTCACCTCTAACGGACCGTATAATGGCTCCAGAATATTTGCCCCCACACCAGATGGAGAAATTATTCCATTTGATGTAGAACGGGCAATTCAGGAAAATGCAGGAAAGGTGCAGCTCCTTCACGGCTCCACTGCCAATGAGATGCATTTTTTCAAGCTGCTGATTCCAGAGCTGCGCCAGAAAAAATCAGTGGATACGTATGTATTATTTTATCTTCGGAAATACGAACATATGTCGGAAGAGACAACGATGGCTGTTTATCATGACTATAAGAAAAGATATCCTAAATGGAGCCGCTCGCAGATTTTTATGCAAATGTTTACAGACCGGGCGTTTCGTTTATATCACACAGAACTCAGCGAGCTTTATTCCCGGGCAGGAGGGAAAGTGTATCAATACCGATTCAATGTGGAAGCACGCTGGCTGAAAGCCTGCCATGGACTCGAGCTCGGGTATTTGTTTAATACGGTTAAAACAGCGTTTTCCCTCCGGAACCGGATGCTTTTGGGCATAAATGAAAGCCCGGGGCTCACCCGCAGGATGCAGGACGCCTGGGTTCGGTTCGCCAGGGAAGGAGATCCCGGGCATGAAGATATACCGGAATGGAAGCAGTATACAAAGGACCGGCCGGAAACGATGATTATCGGGAAAAAATGGATCCCAAGGCGCCATGATCATGCGGAGGATGATTTTGCCTGGAGAGCCCGTCTGACCGAAACGTACACGCGCCCATTCGCGTATAGAAGCTACTAATACGCATATGCTATACTAATATGAAACGTAATGCGGACCCTTCAGAGCGTCCGCATTTTACATAGTGAAAAGAGTTTGACAACAGAGGAGAGCGTCGAGATGAAGGCACCAGCAATAAAAACGCATTACCGGACACCGGTGCAGCAGCTGAAGAAAAGAGAGTCCCCGTGCAAGGAAAAACAGTACAGCTGCCGGACGAAGGAATGGCTTGGAGACGACCATGGTATAACAATCCGCATTGAAATTGGAGATGATCGGCTGCCAAAGCGAATTGAAGAGGAATATTCTTTTATCGAATGGGCAGGAGGAGCGGAATGGGAAAACCGGATCAGGGTGCCGCTCCGTTTTTTTGCGTCTGACACGAGAAACGGACGGAGCTTTTCAACGTTTGAAGGCTATGTGCCCTACGTACTGCTTGAAAAACTGGCGGCTGATATTCCTTTTAAAGCGGTCGGCTATGCGGTGCTTTCGAACCGGCGGGAAGGAATTCGTTATCGTCTGAAAACTGGAAGGAGCGGGACGACCTGGCTGCAGAAGGGAACGGTTAGTGTAAATGAAAAAGGATGTTTATTCAGACCGGTAATCAATAAATTTAACAACCTGGAACTAAAAGTTACCAGGCCGTCGGGACAAAAAGTGAAGCTCTTCCCTGCATATTTGATGGATGTAGAAGCAGTAGATCAAGGATGGGTATTGCTCGGCACAGCTTCAAAGCATCTGCTTGAAGCAAACGGCTGGCCGTCAAAGCTTCAACTGATTCTGAAAAAGCGCGGAGAACCGAAAAAATATTATTACCCTGTGGAATGGAAGAATGATAAATGGTGGTCGTCGACTGTAAAGCTTGAGGCTTCAAGTCATTTTACAGGAGTATGGGATTTTTATATCGCAGATGCCAGTGAAAAGCCGTTATGGCGGCATCGTCTTCATATGCCGGCCAAGGATATGGTGAAAGCATCCAAGTGGTATGCTCCTCATTATGAAAAAGGGGCGGTCAGCTTCCGGCTGTACCGCACCCAGAATTATTCGGCTTCGGTTATGATTCAGACAGAAAACGTCAAACTGTATACGGTCCGGGCAAGCTATGAACAGGGAACTATTCATTTCCGGGGCACGATTTACTGGAACCGCTACACTCCGGACGCCTGGGAGCTCGTATGGAAAAACAGAGACACCAATGAAGAAGCATCTGTGCCGGTGCATGTGTATAAGCTGCATTCCAAACAGGCGCAATACGTTTTTCACGGAGAAGTGACCGATTTATTTAAAAATGAAGCCGGGAGAGGAAAGCATCCCTACCGGCTCGGGCGGTCGGATCTTTACCTGCGTGTTACCAGAAACGAAGAGGAGATTGATTACCGGCTGCGTTCCAACAGCGGCAACCTCGTGAAAAATACAAAGCTTGAATGGTACCACCAGGACAAAATTTACCGCCACCAGTTTTACCGTACGACAAGTAAACGTGTAGCCTTCTCCATAGATGAAATCGACATTGCCAAGGATATTACATCGATGAAGGTGAAAAACGGGAAATTTATTATTGAAGGGCAGGCCCGTTTTACAACACTGACACGCAACCTTCGGCCCAGGCAGCGGGTTACTGTAGTGATAAAAAACCGGGAAACGGAAGACGAGCATCACTTTGCCATCAAAAACCAGTACCTGAAAGATAACTGGGTGCAATTTGAAGCAGAAGCGGCCTTCGAGGATTTCCGCTCGCTTCACGGTGATAGGGCTGTGCTGGATATGCATATCCGTCTGCATGCCGGAGAATTCATGCACGAACGAAAGCTTGGGAAAAAGGATTTTATCTATTATAAAGATGAAATCCTGCATTCCTGGGTGCTTGAAGAGGGGGATCAGGCGGTTTCCTGGTATGTAACCTATACGCCGCGCGGGAATGTGAAAATAGAGACGACAACGTATCCACGTAAGCATTTCCTGAAGCTCCGGGAAGAAAATGCCAGAATGCAGAGGGCTGGGAAAAAGCCTGCAGTGTGGGTTGTCGGGGAACGTCCGGATACGGCGCAGGATACAGGGTATCATTTTTTCAAGTACTGCCGGACCGTACACCCGGAAATGGACGTGTACTATGCGATTGAGAAAGACTCCATGGACCGTGAAGCTGTCGAAAAGCTTGGGAACGTTCTGATTATCGGAAGCGATGAGCACGTGGACGTTTGTCTGCGGGCGACAGCCTTTTTCGGTTCGCATGACATTGAATATTTTCTTCCGTTTAAAGGCTCGTTAATGGAATCCTACCGGAACGGCCTGCGGGTCTTTCTGCAGCACGGCGTGCTTGGGCGAAAGCGTGTGGAATATAACCGGGAATACTATAAATATCCGTTTCATTTGTTTTGCGTCAGCTCGAAAAGTGAAAAGAAAATGGTTATGAAAAAGATGCACTATGATGAAGAGACTGTTCAGGTGACGGGACTTTCACGGTTTGATAATCTCCTGGAGGGCCCGGCGGCGGAGCGGAAAATTATTTTTATCCCGACCTGGCGGGAGTGGCTGCATTCCAAGGAAACCTTTTTGGAATCGGAATATTACCGCCGGTACAAAAGCTTTCTGGAAAATCCGAGGCTGCACCGGTTTTTAGAGAAAAATGACGTGGTGCTGCAGTTTTATCCGCACTACCGGATGCAGCAGTACACAGACGCTTTCGATAAAATTAACAGTGATAAAATCGAAGTAGTCAAACTGGGTAAAAAAACGGTCCAGCAGCTGTTAAAGGAAAGTATGCTGATGATCACAGACTACTCAAGCGTCTCATTTGATTTTACGTATATGCAGAAGCCGGTTATCTATTATCATTTCGATACGAAACGGTTTTTCCAGGGAGGCAGTCTCCGGCCGCTTGAAGAGACTTTTCTTGGAGATGTTGTGCATTCGGAGGAAGAACTGCTGAAAAGCCTGCGGCGTCATTTGAAGCGCGGCTGGATCGAAAAAAAAGCAGTAAGCGAGAACAGGGAAATGATTTTCAGTCATTCAGATAAGCAGAATGCTGCGCGCATTTTCGAGGCTGCAGCAGAGCTTGAAGAAGAAAACAGATGACGGAGCAGAACCATTCTGCTCCGTTTTTTCTGGCGTGAAGCAGCCCATAAACTATATTAAAATATCTTTAAATGTGTGAAAAGATGTGAAGGTTGTCGCGGTTGTCACATAGTTTTATAGAAAGTTCATCCCACTTCCCACGATTAGACGACATATTTGACAGGGTATATGTGTTACAATTAACGCGTCAAGTTGATAAATGTAAATTTTTAATGAAGAATTTGTTGAGAAAATTATTTGTGTAGAAGAATAAAATACAGAGTAAAATTAACGGAATATAGGGGGGCATTACTATGAAAAAAGTATTGACTTACGGCACGTTCGACTTGCTGCATTGGGGGCACATTAATCTTCTTCGCAGAGCTAAAGAGCTTGGAGATTATTTGGTGGTAGCAATATCGACAGACGAATTCAATGACTTGAAATCCAAAAAAGCATATTACACGTATGAGCAGCGTAAGCTGATTTTGGAAGCGGTTCGCTATGTAGATGAAGTCATCCCGGAAGAAAACTGGGAGCAGAAAATCGACGACGTACTCGATCACGATATTACGACCTTTGTGATGGGTGATGACTGGCACGGAAAATTCGATTTCCTCCGCCCGTACTGTGAAGTAGTTTATCTGCCGCGCACTGCTGACATCTCGACGACGAAAATCAAAAAAGAATTACTGCTCGTAAATTATTAATCTTCACTCAAAGAGGCTTCGCCTGCCTAAGCGGAGAACCTGAGCAGCCGGGGAGGGAGAGATGTTCTCTCCCTTTTTTTGTTGCCATCAAAATTAACAATGATTTACAAAAACTTAAACCTGTTTTGTAAGTTTGTCGTTTTTGTTAAGCTCTTTTTTGATAGAATGGAACAAGATGCGCTGCAAAGCATCCAAAATACGAACTTTTAAAAAATTGAGGGACGATAATGGCAAAAAAGAAATGGACGAAAAAATACAAAAAGAAATTTAAACGCTCATGGAAAAATGTGAAAAAACGGGTAACGAAACGATGGAAAAAAATTAAAAGGCTGCGTAACGGCAAAAACTTCTACAAAGCGGTCCTATCAGTGCTCGGGAAGCTTCCAAAAAATGAAAACATTATTGTTTTTGAAAGCTTTTTCGGCAAACAGTACAGCTGTAACCCGCGTGCGATTTATGAACAAATGCAGCAGGATTACCCCAAGCTGAGGTTTTACTGGAGCATTGACCACCGGTATAAGGAGCTTTTTGATGAACGGGGCCTGAAGACAATCAAACGCTTCTCTTTCCGCTGGTTTATTGTTTTAATGCGCGCCAGGTACTGGGTATTTAACAGCCGGCTGCCAAAATGGATTCCGAAGCCGGACAAAACAGTGTATATTCAAACGTGGCACGGCACGCCGCTCAAAAAACTCGCCAAAGATATGAATGAAGTGACGATGCCGGGCACGACGACGGAAAAATACAAAAGGAATTTCCTGTATGAAGCCGGGCGCTGGGACTATCTTGTAGCCCCGAATCCTTATTCCGCCCAGATTTTCCGGAGGGCGTTTGAATTCAGACATAATCTGCTTGAAACTGGTTATCCCAGAAACGACTACCTTCATCATTATTCACATTCAGACGTCGAGCAGGTCAAAGAAAATCTTGGTATTCCGGAAGGCAAAAAGGTTATCCTGTATGCTCCAACGTGGCGGGACAATGAATACTATTTTATTGGGAAATACAAATTTACCCTTTCGATGGATCTGGAGGAAATGCGCAGGCAACTCGGAGATGAATACGTACTGCTTCTGCGTCTGCACTACCTGGTGTCTGATCATCTGGATGTTACCGGGTACGAGGATTTTGCGATTGATGCTTCCGCGTATGAGGACATCCGGGACCTTTACGTGGTCAGCGATGTGCTGATTACAGATTATTCTTCTGTGATGTTTGATTATGGCATTTTAAAGCGCCCGATGATATTTTATACGTATGACATCGACAGCTACCGGGATAAGCTGCGCGGGTTCTATTTTGACTTTGAACAGGAAGCTCCGGGGCCGCTTGTGATGAACACTGAAGAAATTATCGAAGAAGTGAAAAACAGCGACACGATTCGGGAACGTTACCATAAAGAGGTTGCCGATTTCGAAGAACAGTTCAATCAGTGGGAAGACGGCTATGCGGCCAAGCGCGTGGTGGAAAAAGTGTTCAACGCAAATTAATTAGTTGGGCAGAGGATAAAAGAGGGAAACAATATGAATGCAGTACGAACCGTAGCGAAAGAATTATGGACGAGCATTCCGCTGATCAACCGGCTGGCGGTATATGAAACAAAAATTAAAAACAAAAGCAATTACCTTGGCTCCTTCTGGGAAATCATCAGTCCGCTTCTGTTTATTGCCATTTATTGGTTTGCTTTTGGCTATGGGATCCGCCAGCGGAGCGACGTAGATGGCATTTCTTTTCTGACCTGGATGCTTGCGGGCATTATCCTGTGGTTTTTTATCCAGCCCGGGGTAACCAACGGGTCAAAAGCTATTTTTTCAAAGATAAAAATGATTTCCAAAATGAATTTTCCGACGAGCATTATTCCAGCCTACGTGGTGATCTCAAGACTCTTTCCACATTTGGCGCTGCTTGCGATTACGATTGTTTACATGCAGTTTGCCGGACATCCGATCAGCGTGTATTATCTTCAAATTCCGTATTTTCTGCTGGCAGCTATTCTGCTTGTGCTCAGCGTGGTCATGATCACCTCTACGCTTACGGTAATTGTCCGGGATTTTCAAGTATTTATTCAATCTTCCATCCGGGTGTTTTTGTATTTAACTCCGATACTGTGGCCGATGGACAACCGGCTGCCTGACTGGCTGATTCCTGTAATGAAAATCAACCCGATGTACTACCTGGTGGAAGGGTACCGGGCAAGCTTTTTTTACGGGGAATGGTACTTCATTACAAATGCCAGCTACACCCTTTATTTCTGGGCGTTGGTTTTTGTGCTTTTCAGTATTGGAGCTGTATTGCACGTGCGCTTCCGCCGGCACTTTGTGGATTTTCTGTAAACCGGCAGTGCGGATAGTTTTATAAATCACACAATGAGGATAGAGACGGGGGAGAACAAATGAAAAAATCCGTCGTAGTCAAAAATGTTTCAAAAAAATATAAGCTGTATGATACGCATGCTGAACGGCTGAAGGATCTGCTTCTGCCAAAAAGCTACGGGGAAGAGTTTTACGCTCTGCACAATGTTTCGTTTAAAGCAGACAAAGGGGATATCATTGGACTCGTAGGAGTCAATGGTTCCGGGAAATCAACTCTTTCCAATATTATTTCCGGCACCATTCCGCCAACGAAGGGCTCGGTAAAGACGAATGGGGAAGCTGCGATGATCTCTGTTTCCACGGGGCTGAACGGAAAGCTCTCCGGACGGGAAAATATCGAGCTGAAATGCTTGATGCTCGGGTTTTCCAAACGGAAAATCCGGGAAATGGAGCCGGATATTATCGAGTTTTCCGAGCTTGAGCAGTTCATTGACCAGCCGGTAAAGTCGTATTCGAGCGGTATGAAGTCAAGGCTTGGCTTTGCCATATCGATCACTGTAAATCCGGATATTTTTATTGTAGATGAAGCTTTATCTGTAGGGGATAAAGCCTTTGCGCAAAAATGCCTGGATAAAATGCACGAATTTAAGCAGCGGGGGAAAACGATGTTTTTTGTCAGCCATTCGCTGACGCAGATGAAAGAATTCTGCAACAAAATACTGTGGCTTGAATTTGGAGAAGTGAAAGCTGAAGGAGAAGCCTCCGAAATTTTAAAGCAATATGAAGCTTTCCTTAAAGAATACAATGCTTTTACCCCGAAAGAGAAAAAAGCATTCCGGAACCGGGGCTTTGAAAAGCAGAGTGCTGTCCGGGCAGTAACACAGTAAGCAGCATCCCGGGAGATGCTGCTTTTTACTTTTGGCTTAAGGCCTGGAGTGATATGATAAATACATCCGATTAAAGGAAATGGAGCTAATACATTGAGGTTAACAGGAGAGCAGTTTGATTTGGAATTGCTGGAGGAAAAACACGCAGACTCATTGTTTGAAATCGCCTCAGAGCCTTCCAATTGGACATACATGACGAGAAAGATGCATAATAAACACGATATGAAAATGATCGTCGAGGAAGCTTTGAAGCTGTATCAGCAGGGAGATACGGTGCCGTTTGTTGTGAAGCGGAAAAAAGACGGCGCCATTGTGGGATCGACCAGGCTTTACGATATTTCTCCACAGCGGAAAACAGCAGAGATTGGATCTACGTATTACAGTGAAAGGGTCCGTTCCACCGGCGTAAATACGGAGTGCAAATATTTACTTCTCACATATGCGTTTGAAACCCTGGGGGTTGTTCGTGTACAGTTTAAAACAGATGAACAGAACAAAGCTGCCAGGAAAGCAATTCAGAAGCTGGGAGCTTTTGAAGAAGGCATTCTGCGTAATGAGCGCAAGCTCCCGGATGGGCGTGTGCGCAATGCGGCTGTTTACAGCATTATAAAAGAGGAATGGCCGGAGGTAAAAGCGAAATTAACGGAAAGAATTGAAATCAAGAAAAAGGGGCACGAATAATATGGCATTGATGGATGATTTAGTAGAAGCATACCTGCAGCAGTTTGATGAGTTTATGTTCGTTTTGGATAAAAAGCTCGGACTGGTATTTGTCGAAACAGTATCAGAGGATACGCCGCTTTCCTGGAGTTCGGAGGAAAGCGCGAATCTTGTAGCTATCCCGACGATTACGAAAGCAGAAAGTACACGGCTGATGCAGGACTTTGCCTCGAAGCAGCCGGATGATAAAGAGGAATCCCTGAAAAAAGCACTGGAACAAGAGGACCGTTTTTTATCTTTCGAAAAACAGGTGGAAGAATTCGGGCTCGAAAATGAATGGGAGCAGTTCGAACGGGATAATGCCAAAAAATACGTGCAGGATTGGCTGCAGCTGCTTCAGCTCGATTACAACGAACTGAATGAAAAGCACGCCATCCATGCAGCAGACGAGTAAGCGGGGCAGATAATATGGCTGTGCACGAAGAACTGCAGGCAATTTTAGAAGAACAGGAAAGCATGATGCAGATGCACGAGCTGACGCCGGTAGAAGCCCGGGGCCAGTTCAATGACAGCATCGACGTTATTACGTCCCACGTTAACGTCGATGAAGCCGGAGGTATCCGGGATATAATGACTACCGGAGAATACGGGGAAATACCGCTCCGGATTTATTACCCTGATACCGAGATGGACCGCTACCCGACCATTGTTTACTATCACGGCGGCGGATTTGTGATTGGGAATATTGGGACACACGACCACATCTGCCGTGCCATCGCCAAAGAGTCGGATTGTGCAGTCGTGAGCGTGGATTACCGGCTTGCGCCCGAGCATCCTTTTCCGGCAGCGCCGGAGGATGCATACAATGCGCTGCTATGGCTGATGGAAAATGCGGAGCCGCACCAGCTGGACGCGGAAAGGACAGCTCTGGCCGGCGACAGCGCGGGTGGCAACCTGGCAGCTGTGACTGCTATACGCGCGCTGGAAGAAAACGGCCCGAAGGTGGCTTCACTGCTTCTTTTTTACCCAAGCGTCAGCGGGGAGCATGATTTCCCTTCGGTGGATATGTTTGCCGGAGGATATGGTCTGCCGCTCCGGGATCTGGAATGGTTTATGGAACAGTATGCTGACGGAGAAGATGAAGAGGATCCATACCTCGCTCCGCTCGTTTTTGAACGACTTGGGGAGCTTCCGCCTACTCATATCGTTACTGCCGAAAACGATGTGCTTCGTGATGAAGGAGAGGCATTCGCCAAAGCTATTGACCAGGCTGGCGGGCAGGTAAGCCTGCGCCGGGCAGAAGGTATGATCCACGGTTTTCTGCACTGGACCAGAGCGTTTCCGGAGGTTGATGAAGAGCTTCTCGCCGCACTGGAGCCAGTGAAGGACGTTCTCGCGGAATAACTGAATAATAAAAAGAAATTCCTCCTGTATAAAAAGTATATAGGGGGATTTTTGTATTAAATGTAAATTTAATTTACATTTAATACAAAAAAAGCATTGTTATTTTATAAATTATTGCCTAAGATAATAGTAGGGGAATAGGTATATGTACTTAAACAAGGAGGAATTTGTGTGTCGAAAAAATGGTTGGTGAGTCTATTCAGCGCAGGAGTAATTTCATTGGGCATCACTGCACCCGTATCAGCAGACGATGAAAACTGTTCGGATTTTAGTGATGGGGAAGAAGTTTTGGCCTTTTGGGAAGAAAATAATTACGGGCCGAATGATGATCCACATAACTTAGACGCAGACAACGATAACTTGCCATGTGAAAATTTGACGGAAGGCATGGAAAGTGAATTTGACGCTGCAGTCTCCAATAACGATGAAACAACGGAAACAGCAGATGACAGTTCCTCCGCTGACTCGTCAGAAGATACGACTTCTACTACTGAAGAAGAATCCTCTTCCTCCGACGAAGGCACTACAGAAGAAACGACTACTGAAGAAGAGGCTGCTTCCACAGAAGCTTCTGATGAAAATATGACTGAAGAATCTGCAGAAGAAGGCGGCGAAATGCCGGAAACAGCTACAAATCAGCCAGCCTGGGCTTTAGCGGGAACAGCAGTAGCCGGACTGGGAGCACTTTTACTTGTACGCAGACGGGTATCGTCCCACTAATAAATATTCACATATCCTGTTCCCTGACCGCTGCGCTCTTAGATGCAGCGGTCATTTTATTACGTGTTTCATTTAAAGGAGTAAAAGGTATGAGGAATGTAGGAGAGGAGGCTCATAATGAAAGCAATTGTCATTGAACAATACGGAAGTGCTGATCAACTTGTGGAAAAAGAAATGGAAACGCAAACACCCGGGGACAGACAGGTGCTCGTGGATGTGTATGCCACCTCCATCAACCCAATTGACTGGAAGCTGCGGGAAGGATACATGAAAGATGATATCCCTTTCGAATTTCCTATCATTTTAGGGTGGGACGTAGCAGGTGTCGTCCGCACAGCAGGGAAAGATGTCACTGCCTTCGGACCAGGCGACAGAGTGTTTGCGCGGCCAAAATTAACGGAACGCGGTACTTATGCAGAACAGACATTAGTGGATGAAGATCTATTAGTAGCCATTCCTGAGCCTATGTCCTATGAAGAGGCAGCCGGGATTCCGCTTGCCGGAATGACCGCCCAGCAGTGTCTGCTCGAATTTGGAGAAATCAAAGAAGGCAGTAAAGTGCTTATTCAGGGCGGTTCCGGCGGTGTCGGCCATTTTGCGATACAGGTGGCTAAAGACATGGGAGCCTATGTAGCAGCCACAGCAAGCGGCAAAAACCAGGAGTTTTTAAAGCAGATGGGTGCGGATGTGGCGATCAATTATGAAGAAGAAAATGTAGTGGACATACTTTCGGACTACGATATGGTATTAGATACAGTGGGAGAAAGTGTCCATGAGGAAAGCTTCCGCGTGCTCCGCACCGGGGGCAGATTTGCTTCGGTTGCTGCCCCGCCTTCCCAGGAAAAAGCTGAAGAAGCCGGTATTACTGCCGGGTTTGTATGGCTGCAGGAAGAAGGCGCAAAGCTCCGGCGCTTAACATCGTTGTATAATAAAGGTGCTTTGCGTGTGGAAATTAACAGTAAGCATAAATTTTCAGAAAAAGGTCTGCGGGCAGCACATAGAGAGAGCGAAGAAGGGCGTGCCCGTGGTAAAATAGTTATTAAGGTCCGCTAGAGATTTAATGAGGCGCTTCTGTATCCTGCGGGAAACAGGGTGTCCTCTACATAACAGGGGGATAGCAGAGAAAAAATAGGACTTTAATAAAGAAAAAATTTTCCTGCTATTGAAATATTAGTTCATAATATAGATAAGAGCTTAGGAATCATCGACAGACAGGGGCGATTCGATGTCAAACGGACAACACAATCGTTATACGCGTCTTGCTAGGATTACACGACTGATCAATGCCAATTTAGACATTAAAACACTTCTTGAACACGTCGTAACAGCTATATCAGAAGAAATTATCCAATGCGATGCGGTTGGTATTTATCTCCCGGAAGACAGGGAGCGTTACAGAGGCTACGTCAGCAAGCCGGAAGTGCTGAGTGGGATGACTATAGACCAGCACGTCGTTGATCCACAGGTGGATCATCTGGCCCGTGAGGTGATCGAGTCACGGCAGTCCATTTATATTGCTGATACGTCTAAAGACGACAGGCCCGATGCCAGAACAATTGATTTCTTCCAGATCCGATCGGTGCTTACAGTTCCAATTTCCCACGGGGACGAATTATTCGGACTCGTATATTTGTTTGACTACGGGGTACCGATGAATTTAACAGAATCTGAAATTGAAACAGTGGAAGCCTATGTCCACATGGCTGCTGTTGCTATTCGAAACAGCCAGGCGATGCACAACATTGAGGAGCTTCTGCATGAAAAGCAGACCCTTATCGAGGTGATGGAGCAGCTTGCCCATTCACAGACGTCCGATTCGGCGATTGATGTCTGCTTTAGTCATATCGGCGACGAACTAAACAATCATAATGTGAGTCTTCATATTATTGATCCTGTTTCCAAAGAAACAGTCATGCCTTCAAAGCTCAGCCGCAAAAGCGATTTTGAACAGAGTGAGTGGTTAAGCATTCATGAGCGGATGCAGATGGACCAGACAAACGACAAGCTGTTTCAGCAGGTCGTTCAAACAAAGCAGCCGTTGTTTGTTGAGGATGTTGCACGAGAAAACAGAATATTTCAGGAAATTTGTGATGTGTTTAATATTAAGAGTATTTTCATGGTGCCGATGATTTCTGTCGGCCGTGTTCTCGGCGTAATTGTAGTCGCCCATCTCGGCGAACAGCCGGCCGGGTATACAAAAGCTCAGCAGCGCCGGGTGGAATCCATCGTTAATGCTACTGCGCCTGTACTGATCCATTTATACAATCTTGAAAGCCAGGAAAGCATCATTGCGCGCAGGACCGAAGAAATACAAAGCAAAAACGAAGAGCTTCAGCGGCTGATTTTGGAGATGCGCAAAATTAACACGGAAAAAGAGCTGATCATGAATACGGTGGATGAAGGTATTATCGGCTTTTCGCTGGAAGGCACCGTTATGTTTTCCAATGAAGCAGCTGAACATATGCTTGAAACGGACACCCAGCTATTTCACAGCATCCAGTCCTACGATGAAATTCTTGAGCATATAGAAAATGAGGAAGGCGCTCTTTCCGATATTTTTGCCTCTTACCTGGCGTCCGATTCCATGCAGCCAGTGAGCGGGGAAGCGTATATGAGCCATCCTGAAAAAGGACTCGTAACGCTTGAATATACTCTCTCGAGCCAGATTGAAGAAGGTATAGTAGTGGGGTATGTATTAACAGTCAGAGACGTTACAGTCCGGAAAGAGATGGAGCAGCGTATTGAATACTACGCATACTATGATGGAACGACCGGCCTTCCGAACCGGATGCTTGTCCATGACCGTCTGAGTCAGACACTCCGGGAAGCCAAAGAGCATGATCAGGAAATGGCCGTATTATTTCTCGACCTGGACCGTTTTAAACAAATCAATGACCGCTTCGGCCATGCCGGAGGAGACGAATTACTAACGGAAGTTGCTTACCGCCTGCAGGAAATGGTGAGCGGTGCAGCGACAGTGGCCCGCCAGGGAGGAGACGAATTTATTTTAATCCTTCCGCGGCTTGATAATATGGCGCAGGCTACAACGACCGCAGAACAGATTCTGCGCGTATTCCGCAACCCGTTTTATCTTGAAGGGGAAGAAGTGTATGTAAAACCAAGTATCGGTATCAGCTTCTTCCCGCTGGACGGTCACCTGGCAGATGACTTGATCCAGAATGCCAACTCGGCTATGCATAAAGCGAAAGAAATGAACGGCAATACGTACAGGGCGTTTTCGTCCGAGCAGATGGGGCCGGACATGAAAAAAATCCGGCTTGAAAATGATTTATACCGGGCGCTCGAAAACAATGAACTTGAACTGTTTTACCAGCCGCAGGTGAGTTTGAGTAAAAACCTGGCTACAGGAGTGGAAGCACTTGTACGTTGGAACCATCCGCTCCACGGAAAAATATCTCCTTCAGAATTTATTCCTATGGCTGAAGATACCGGTTTAATCACGTCGATCGGTGAATGGATTTTGGAAGAGGCCTGCTCTCAAGCGAAAAGCTGGCAGGAGCAGGGGCTTTGCAGTCTGCGTGTAGCGGTAAACATTTCCGCGCAGCAGTTTCAAAGGGAATGCCTGGTGGATAACGTAAAAGAAGTACTCGCCAGAACGGGACTTGCACCCGAATTTTTAGAAATTGAGATTACGGAAAACACACTGCTGTTGAATACTGAAGAGACGGTCACAACCATGAAAAGGCTGAAAAACATTGGTGTCCGTATTTCAATTGATGATTTTGGCACGGGCTACTGTTCGCTGCAGTATCTCAGAGAATTTCCGATTGATACACTAAAAATTGATAAAGTATTCATTGATGATATTGAAACAGAAAACAGCTCCGCCCCTATTACAACTACAATTATTGCTCTTGCTCACAGTCTGAACCTTCACGTGATCGCCGAAGGGGTGGAAACGCTTGAACAACAGAAATTTTTGCAGGCAAATAAATGTGATTTAGTTCAAGGTTTCCTGTATAGTAAACCAATACAGGCAAGTGAAATTCCTGAATTTTGTAATAAATAGTAAAAATTAGTGGGGGGATAAAACAGAATGAAAGCAGCTCAGTGGATAATTGATTATTTGCGGCAGGATGGACTGGACTATGTATTTGGTATTCCGGCGGGATCGGTGAACGCTCTTTTTGATAAAATGTATGAGCATGACGATATTACGCCGGTTATTACAAAGCATGAAGGGGCGGCCGGATATATGGCTTCCGCCTACGCGAAGCGTTCGGAAAAGCTTGGGGTGTGTATAGCAAGCAGCGGGCCCGGGGCGACGAATCTTCTCTCCGGGGCAGCAAATGCAATGAGAGAGCAGACTCCCGTACTTTTTATTACCGGTTCTGTACCGACATCGACTGTTGGCTTGAACGCTTCACAGGAGCTCGATGTTGTCCCTATGTTTACTCCGGTGACCAAATACAGCCGGCGGGTGGAAAGTATTCACGAAGTGCGTGAAGTGTTTAAAGAAGCGGTATGTAAAGCATTCGCCGGCATACCAGGGCCAGTGCACGTAGCGATCCCGATCAATATTCAATTATCCATGCTCGAAGGGAGCACTGAACTGCTCGAATACCCGGAGAAGCGCCGGCTGTCTCCGGTGGAAAGCAATGTATCGGAAACCACCCGGGTACTTTCCAGTAACCGTCAGGGAATCATTTTCCTTGGCCAGGGAGCAAAGGATGCCCTACCTGATGTTATGAATCTCGTGGATTACCTGGACTGGCCGGTCGTTACTACGCCGCAGGCTAAAGGGCTTGTACCATCCAATCATCCGAACGCATATGGTGTTTACGGGTTTGCCGGGCACGAAACAGCTACGGAAGTAATGGAAGACAGCGATAATTCCATTATATTCGTTATCGGCTCCAGTCTCGGAGAAACGGCTACGAACAACTGGAATCCGGCTTTGGCTGCTGAGCGCTTTGTGATCCAGCTCGACCACGATCCAACGGTATTTGACCGCAAATATAAGGTGGATATTTCCCTGCTCGGAGATGTGCGCACGACGATTGGGGAAATTAACAGGCGTCTTCGCCTTCCGGAAGCAGGGAAAGCCGGGCGTCAGCGGACAGACGTTCAGAAAAAATCAGTAAACGAAAAATATGAAACCCAGAACGTGCTTCAGCAGCTCCAGTCCCATATGCCGGAGGATACGCTTTTTACAGTAGATATTGGAGAGTTTATGAGCTATGTGATTCACTATATGGAAGTAAAAAAACCGGATACGTATGACATCAACGTTCATTTTGGTGCCATGGGTTCGGGAATTTCCAATGCGCTTGGAGCAAAGCTTGCCGAACCACATCGTCCTGTTACAAGTATTACGGGAGATGGATGCTTTTTTATGCATGGCATGGAGGTGCTGACGGCTAAAGAATATCAGCTGCCTATTCTTTTTATCGTTATGAATAATGCAAGGCTCGGGATGGTGTATCACGGACACCGGCTTCAATACGGAAGAATGCACGACCGTTTTGAACAATCAATGGTGCCGGTTGCAGCTATCGCCGAACAGATGGGAGTAAAATACGCTACGGTCCGTTCCATGGATGATATTACTCCCGGGCTTTACGAAAGTCTCTGTTCAGATAATTGCCCGGCTGTGCTGGAAATCCAGCTTGTTGATGAACAGACGCCTCCAATGGGGGACAGAGTGAAATTTTTATCCTCCTTCAGTAAATCCTGAAAAGAAACAATGATAAATGAAGCGCCCCGTGCCTTACGAAGGCCGGGGCGCTTGCTGTTGCTCGGACTGTTCGGGAAAATGAAGTTCTTCAAGCTCTTCGAGGACATCATGAATAGATAGGAGGGCGAAGATAATAATAACGTCGGTAGAAAAATGATGGTGATATTTTTTTATGTTCGGCCGTGATGCGTGCTGGCGTTTTTTCCAAAAGCACCGGTCCAGACGTTCAATAAGCCGGAACTGTTCATCAGATATGCGTTCCCCGAAGTGATGAATCGTTTGTGACATCGCCGGAATAATGTCGCCAATCAGCTGGACTTCTTCTTTCGTAAAAGTGCCGTCATCTGTTTCGAAATTAAATAAACGATTAATATGATAGCTTATGCGCTCTAAAAAATGGAGCTGGCGCTGCTCCCGTGTGAATCTTCTTGCCTCTGTATCCTTTTTCTTATGATATTTCCATTCTTCCTGCTGGTAATAAGAAAGCTGGATTGCCCGCTCCAGGTCACTTTCCAGCTGATGGTATTTTTCCATTACCTGTGCAGAAGGAGACCGGCCGTTCATTACTTCCTCGAGCCGCATCTCAAAAATTTCAGCGGTCTCCACGAACATTTTACGATTCTGCTCTGCGAGCAAAGAAGAAAATTTTGGAGGCAGAATCGTTAAATTAATTACTGTAGAAATCGCAAGGCCGATAAACGTTGTGCCGACACGTTCTACAAAGGTTAGAAAATAATGATCGCTCGCTGTGGGGATCATTGCCACTGCGGTAATCGTTGCGACGAGCATCCCGTCCCGAAGCCGCAGCATATTACAGAAATAAAGTGTCAGCACAGAAGCAATCATATACGTTACCGGGGTTGGCCCGAATAAATAAACGGTAATCATTGCCAGAGCTGCCCCAATGACGGTGGCAGGAAGCCGCTGGGCGCCTTTACGTATAGAAGCCGCAGCTGTCGGTTCAAGGGTTACAATGGCTGTAATAACGGCAAAAGCCTGCGGGAGATCGAAAATGCCGCATATATAGGCAGTGAGCAGAACGGCTATACCGGTCTTGATCAGTCTGCCGCCGATCAGTCGCCGCTTAATTTTTCTCCAGTAGTGCATGGTAAGCCGCCTTCTTTATAAAAATTTCACGTCTGTATTCAGTTTAGCATGAACGTGCAGCGTTTTCATCAGCCTCTCCTTCAGTGAAAAAGGCTGCCCGCAATAGCAGGCAGCCAAAAGCATTTATATAGATTTTTCGACCTGGTCGTATGCGGTCTGCCTTTTAACGGAGATCACTTTCCAGATGTACCATGCAAGCACGAACACTGTCAGTACGGCCCCGATCGTCATAGAAAGGCCGTACGGAAGACCGAGTCCTTCCGGCGCGTAAAAAATGTAGGAACAGACGACGGCTGTCATAAACATCGCCGGTACGCCGCAAATGAAATGATTTTTGCCAGCGTAAAGCAGGTACATGCAGCCGGTCCACAGCATCACGGTAGCGACGAGCTGATTGGTCCATCCTACATATCTCCACAAGAATGAGTAATCGATCATAGATAAAAACAGGGCTGGGATAACAACTGGAATAACAGTGAGAATTAAAAGCGGCTTTCCTTTTAGGGAAACAGCGTTTGCCACTAGCTCTGCAAGCATCATTCTTGAAGAACGAAGAGCAGTGTCGCCTGTCGTAATAGGAAGCAAAATGACGCCAAGAACAGCAAGTACCCCGCCCATTGTACCAAGAAGGCTCGTAGAAATTTCGTTGACAGCGCCTGCAGGGCCTCCGGCCGCTATGGCTGCCTGAAGCCCGCCAGTGCCTCCAAAGAAGGCCATGCCGGCTGCTGCCCATATAAGGGTGATGATACCTTCGGCAATCATGGCCCCGTAAAACACCCTGCGTCCTTCTGATTCTTTTTTCAGCGTGCGGGCGATAATTGGGCTTTGGGTGCTGTGAAAACCGGAAATAGCCCCGCACGAAATTGTTACCATCACCATCGGCCATACCGGGAGTTCATCGGGGTGAAGATTGGCAAGCGTAACGTTTGGAATCGTTACATCTGAAAATACCAGCGCACCGGCAATGCTGACCGCCATAAAAATAAGCACTGCGCCGAAAAGAGGATAAATCTTTCCAATGACCCGTTGAATCGGAAGCAGGGCAGCCAGTAAAAAATATGCAAAAATAGCAAAAATGGCGGTAAGAAAGCTTAGCGGTGTGAGGCTTGCAATCAATTCAGCCGGTCCCGCGATAAAGGCGGCGGCTACAAGGATCATCAAACAAATGCTGACGATATTGATGAAGCTCTGCATCGGACGCCCGAGATATTTGCCTACAAGTCCCGGAAACTGTGCACCGTTATGACGGAGAGAAAGCATTCCGGAAAAATAGTCGTGTACGGCACCGGCGAAAATGGTGCCGAGTACGATCCAGAAAAATACGATGGGGCCGTACAGCGCACCGAGCAGTGCACCGAAAATTGGCCCGAGACCAGCAATATTCAACAGCTGGATAAGGCTGCCGCGCCACCAGCTGAGAGGAGAGTAGTCGATATGCCCCTCGTTACGGTAAGCAGGCGTTTTGTTGCGGTCATTGATGCCGAACGTTTTCTCCACAAAGGATCCGTAAACGATGTAGCCGGCAATTAACAGGATAATAGCGATAAAGAAAGATAACATAAAACGTTCCACCTTTGCTGCAAAGTACTAGAGAAAACCATTGTCATAAATTCTAACTTGTTCCTTCCGAAATGACAATCGTCTACGTGGAAAAAACAAAACTTTTTTCACATAGTAATGAATATATAAAATTAAGCAAAGTCCACTCATGTGATGACCTTATCTATAATAGATGCAAAACGTAGTATGTGCACTCTATGGGTGGTACAATAGCGGTAAATAGTGAACGGAAGGAAGAGCGGCGATGACCATGGATCGTATTGAAACGAAAAAAATAGCCGAAGTAATCCGGGAAAAAATCGAGGACATGATCAAGCGTGGCGAAGTAAAACCTGGAGAGAAGCTGGACTCTGTCGTCGCTCTCTCGGAAAAATTTGACGTCAGCCGTTCGGCCGTCCGGGAAGCATTAAGCGCTCTGCGTGCTGTGGGAATTGTAACCATAAGACAGGGTGAAGGAACATTTGTGAATCAGTATGACTTTTCTACTATCACAGAAATGATGAACAGCCGCACTCTCATCTCGAAACAGGAGATGAAGGAGCTGTTCGAAGTCCGGCATGTGCTTGAAAAGGGAGCTTCCGAGCTTGCGGCAGTCCGGCGGTCGGAGGAGAATCTCGTGCAGATGCGTACTGCTCTGGAGCAAATGATGCAGGCAGCAGGCGGGACCGATGATCTCGGGGAACAGGCAGATGTCCGTTTCCACCTTGCGATCGTCGAAGCTTCCGGAAATACGTTATTAAAACAGATGATGGGCCGCCTCTCTGACACGATGCAGAAAACGATGTATGAAACGAGAAAAGCATGGCTCTTTTCGGAAAAACGTTCCTTCCGGCGACTCCTTGACGAACACCAGCGGATTTATACCGCGATAAACGAGCAGGATCCAGAAGCAGCTGCAGAAGCAATGAGCGCTCATTTAACGAACGTAGAAAAGGTCCTTTCCAAAGGTATTGAACATATGAACGACTGAAACGTCCGGCTCCGGGCGTTTTTTCGTGAGCTAAAAATATGAATTTCCTGTTATTTGAAACGCGCTGGTGACACTATTCGGTATATTAGAGTGCAAAATTATAATTTAAGGAGGAATAACATGGAAGCACTTATTGGAGGAGGCCTGTTTATAGGGCTGGGCGCAGTAATTTTTATTGCTTTAATTATTGGTTACATATGGTTTAAACGAAGCTATAAAGCAGCCAAATCAAACGAAGCGATGATTATTACCGGCAAACAGCTCGGAGGTGGAGAGAATGTTTTTACTGACGAAGAGAATGGGAGACGGCTGAAGGTAGTCCGCGGCGGCGGGGTATTTATTAAACCGCTTGTTCAGGTAGCAGAACGCGTAGATATGACGACTTCACAGCTCATGGTAAAGACCCCAGCGGTTTATACCTCTCAGGGCGTGCCAGTCGTGGCTGACGCGGTTGCTATGGTTAGAATAGGAAGCGGGCTCAGTCAGATTGCCAATTTCGCGGAGCAGTTTCTTGGTAAAACCCGGGAGGAAAGAGACGGAGAAATTGTGGAGGTGCTCGAAGGCCACCTCCGTTCTGCTCTTTCATCGTTAACGGTGGAAGAAATTTATCAGGACCGTGAAGCGTTTAACCGTAAGCTGCAGGAGGTGGCGGATAAAGATTTAAGCAGAATGGGATTTGAAATCACGTCCTTTGCATTAAAAGATATTCGTGATGACAATGGTTATCTCGAGGCCCTGGGCCGTCCAAGAATAGCTGAAGCGAAGAAAAATGCAGACATTGCAGAATCCACTTCAGAAAGAGAAACGCGTATTCACCAGGCTCAAATGGATAAAGAAGCAGAAGAATCTGAACTCCAGCGCCGTACTGAAATTGCTTCCGCCAAAAAAGATAACCAGATTAAAGAAGCAGAGTATAAACGCGAAAATGAAGCTGCTACAGCAAAGGCAGATCAGGCGTACGAATTGGAAAAAAGCAAAGCCGACCGCCAGTTAAAAGATCAGGAGATGGATATCCGCGCTACTGAATTAAAGCGGCAGGCAGAGCTGGATGAAATTGAAATCAAGCGTAAAGAAAATCAGTACGAAGCAGATGTAGAACGCAAAGCGGATGCTGAGCGTTATGCTTCGAACCAGCGGGCCGATGCGGAAAAGTATCGCGTGATCGCTGAAGCGGAATCTCATGCAGAATCAGAAAGACGCCGCGGGGAAGCAGAAGCAGAAGTCATCCGGAACCGGGGCCTTGCTGAAGCAAATGCGAAAGAGCAAATGGCGGTTGCAATGGCAAAATACGGGGATGCAGCCAAGCTTGAAATGATTATTAATATGCTGCCAGCCTTCGCAAGAGAAGTATCGGCTCCTTTAAATAATATTGACAGCGTAAAAGTGATTGATACGGGAGGAGGCAAGGGTGAAAGTGGTGTGACAGGATTCGCTGGAAGCATCACCAATAATATGGCTATGCTTCAGGATACATTAAAAGAAGCTACTGGCATTGATGTTAAAGAACTTCTTGAAAGCTATGCCGGGGCAGATACGCAGAAAGAGTCCACCACCCCGTTCGCTCCCTCCTCTCAGCCAGTCGAAAAAAATCCCGAACCGGAGGAGAGGTTACAAAAACCGGAAATGAATGAAGAGAGCAATCCAGCAGAAAGTTGGCCAGAGCAGGAGTCGGAAAGCGAAGATAAGTCTGAGAGTATGGTAGAGGAAGAAGATAACAAATAAAATATTGTAGAAGCTGAGTCCTGGAGGAATTATTGAAATTCTCCCAGGACCTTTCAACTTTCCAGCCTTTAATACTTGACGAATAAAAGTTCAGGGGGTAAACTACTATATAGTTCAGGGGGTGTACTAATGAAGGATCAAAAAATGGAAGAAGCGGTGGAGCTGTTTGCCGAGGTAATGATTCTCGGCAGAAATCGTATAACTAATGAAATACCTGATAATTTATTAAATCAAATTTCTCCGGAGCAGGTGGAACTGCTTGATTTTTTAATGAAATACGGAGCGATGACGTCGACAGAAATACAAAACAGAATGCTTGTCGGAAAGAGCGCATTGTCCAACCGTCTGAAAAAAATGGAAAACAACGGCTATGTGAAATTTGTACCCAGCAGTGAAGACCAGCGGGTGAAGTACGTAGAAATTACCGATGAAGGAAAAAAATCTCATGAGCGGCATACGCGTCTTGTAAATGAATATGTGTCCGATCTGCTTCAGGATATAAACGAAGAGGAAGTGGAGCAGTTTATCCAGACTTTTCATAAAATACGGAGCATACTACAAAAAGGTGGACAGCAAAGATGAAAACAATACTACAGTTTCGCTGGTGGATAGCTTCATTAATACTTATTTTTACCGTAGTGCTTACGGTCGTCTCTCCTAGTCTATCCAATTTGGCAGCCGACAAAGAGACGCTGCAAATACCGGAGGAAGAAACGTCCTCCCAGGCTCAGGAAATACTCGATGACAACGGTGAGGGCGGTAACACCATCAGTGCGGTAATTCAAACAGAAGATCAGGTCGATGAAGAGGAACAGGAAAATATTCAATCGCTGATTACTTCCATCGAAGATGAAAACATTGAAGGAATTTCCGGGATTACAAATCCATTTGAGAGTGAAGAAACAGAGGAACAGCTTGTTGCCTCTGACGAAAATGTCGTCGTCATTCCGTTCTCCATAGAAGGAGACAATGATAAGGCGGTTAATGCCGCTGAAGAGATTCGGGACCTCAACGAAGCTTCGGACCTGGAAATGTATGTCACTGGAGAATCGCTTTTAAACCAGCAGGTAAATGAAGCGAGCCAGGAAGGACTGGAACGTACGGAAGTGATTACCGTAGTGTTAATTCTTGCACTGTTGTTTGTCGTTTTCCGTGCGGTTATTACTCCCTTCGTGCCGCTTGTGGCGGTCGGCCTTACGTATCTGATCAGCCAGTCGATTATCGCTTATTTAGTAGATTGGTTTAATTTTCCGGTGTCAAACTATACTCAGATTTTCCTTGTCGCAGTGCTGTTTGGGATCGGTACAGATTACTGTATACTTCTTTTGAGCAGATACCGTGAGGAGCTGGCTGCAGGCCTTGATTACAAAAAAGCGATCATACGGACGTACAAAACAGCCGGTAAAACGATGGTTTACAGTGCCCTCGCCGTGCTTGTCGGCTTTACGGCGATAGGCTTCGCCAACTTCTCCGTCTTTCAGTCCGGCGTCGGGGTGGCGGTCGGCATTGTCGTATTAACGGGCATTCTTTGGACGATTCTGCCGTTCTTTATGCTGACATTAAAAAGGGCTTTGTTTTGGCCATCGAAGCTTCATAACGGCCATGCTGACAGTAAAATATGGAAATGGCTGAGCCGTGTTTCGGTATTCCGTCCGCTGCTTGCCATTCTCCTGGTCGCTGTCGTCACAGTACCGCTATTATTAACATTCGATAACTCGCGGTCTTACGATACGATTGATGAAATAGACCAGGACACGGAAGAAGTTACCGGTCTTAACCTAATTGAGGAAGGTCTCGGCTCCGGGCAGGCACTTCCAATGCAGATTGTCATTGAATCAGATGAATCGGTGATGGAGCCGGGTACACTGACGCATGTAGAGGACTTGAGCCGCTCTGTTGCCAATTTGGATGAAGTAGAGGCGGTACGCAGCGCTACGCGGCCTGCCGGAGACGTTATTGACGATTTTTATATAAACAATCAGCTCGAAGATGTAAGCACGGGTATTAGTGATGCTCGTGACGGGATTGAAGAAACCGAAAGCGGACTGCAGGAGGTCGAAGATGGTCTGGGCTCCATTCAGGATCAGCTTGGAAACAGTGACACGGAAAACTCCTCTCTGCAGGAAGCCGCTGACGGACTCGGAGAGGTTAACACGGCGCTCGAGCAGGTAAGCTCTCAGCTGGAAAATGCTTCTTCCCCGCAGGAAGCAGCAGCAGCTTCGGAACAGCTGACCGGTATCAGTCAGCAGATTACAGAAATTCAAAGCGGTCTCGAAGAAGGGCAGCAGGAGCTTGATCAGCAGACAGAAGAGCTGGCACAGCTCTCTGAAACGCTCGGAGAACTTGAAAACGGAGTGGCCGATTCCCGCGATGGGCTGACTGAAATCAGTGACGGCCTCGAAAGCGCGGAAACCTTTACCGGAGACGTGTCTGAAGCAAACTATGTTGAAGGCACCGGCGTCTACCTTCCTGAGGATACCATTGAGAATGAAGATTTCCAGGACGGCGCATCCAATTATGTATTCGACAATGAAAATGGCATGACCATTGAAGTTGGATTGAACGCAGATCCTTATTCCAAAAAAGCAATCCAAAGTGCAGAAGAAGTTAAAGAGGTTGTAGAAATGAACACGCAGGGCACGCCGCTTGAGGACACGACGATCGAATACGGAGGCGTACCGAGCGTGAACAGCGATCTGCAGTCGGTCAGCTCCAGTGATTTTGACCGGACCGTATTAATCGTTCTTATCGGCATTTTTGCGATACTGATTATTCTGCTCCGTAATATTATCCAGCCGCTGTACATTATCGGCGGGCTTGTACTCGCGTATTTTACAGCAATGGCTGTGACAGAATTGATTTTTGTAAACGGGCTTGGATATCCGGGTATCGCCTGGCCGGTACCATTCTTCGGGTTTGTTATGCTTGTAGCACTCGGGGTGGATTATTCCATCTTCCTGTTAAGCAGGTATAATGAAGAAGCAAAAGCCGGCGTGCGTACAGGCATGCAGACAGCGATGATTAAAATGGGGACGGTAATTATTACAGCAGCGATCATTTTGTCAGGAACGTTTGCAGCAATGCTTCCGTCGGGAGTGCTTACGCTTTTGGAAGTAGCTACGGTCGTCATTACCGGACTTCTGCTTTTTGGACTGATTGTACTGCCGTTGTTAATACCAGCATTGATCAGCTTCAATTCGGAAGAAAAGAATCCAAAGAAAAAACAAAAGCAGCAGCGATAAAAAGAAACTCTGCCTTTTACGGGGCAGAGTTTCTTTTGCGTTATAAAGTGTGACGGAAAACGTAGCTCGATGCCTGATAATAGAGCCGTTCATAAAAACGATGGGCGTCAGTGCGCTGCAGGCCGGAGGCTAGAATCACTTCTGTGCATCCGTGTTTTTCTGCATGCTGGTGAACGGCACGGAGCAGAGTTTCGCCATGACCTTTGGATCTTGCACTCTCTGAAGTCACAAGCTCATGAACCCATGCGTGTTTACCCCAGGCGAGGCTTTCCAAAAGCTCAAGTCCGGCTACTGAGACAACCACCCCTTCTTCTTTTAAAGCAATCAGCTGGTAGGAGGGGTGACGGGAGAGGTAATCGTTGAAGGCTTCCCAGCTGAGAGAAGGGCGCAGGGATTTGATAACTTCATATGCTTTTTTGTAATCGGATCGTTTATTTAAAAATGCAGTAGTAACAGTCATAAATGAGATATCCTTTCCGTACGAAAATAAGGCCCGGAAGGCCGGGCCTTATTTCGTAGTGTTAATTATGCGTGCTGCTCTAAGTTTTTTCTGGCTTCTTCCGCAGCCCGAACCATATTTTTAAGAGCTTCAATCGTTTCCGGCACGTCACGTGTTTTGAGTCCGCAGTCTGGGTTAACCCAGAACAGGTTGCTCGGAAGCACGCGCAGGGCCCGGTCGATCATTTGAGTCATTTCTTGAACATCTGGTACACGCGGGCTGTGAATATCATAGACGCCAAGTCCGATGCCTTTGTCATAAACAGCTGTTTCAAACGTTTCAATAAGCTCCCCATGGCTTCGGGAGGTCTCAATTGAAATAACGTCGGCGTCCAGCGCGCGAATCGATTCAATCATATCCTGAAATTCACTATAGCACATGTGCGTGTGAATCTGGGTAGTATCTTTAACAGAAGAAGTGGAAAGGCGGAAGGCGTGGACGGTCCATTCCAGGTATTCATCCCATTCTGCTCTCTTTAGAGGCAGGCCTTCACGAATTGCGGGCTCGTCGACCTGGATCATCTCAATACCTTCGTTTTCGAGCGCAAGTACTTCATCGTTAAGTGCCCGGGCGATCTGGAAGGCTACTTCTTTTTTCGGAATGTCATTACGTTCAAAGCTCCAGTTCAAAATTGTTACCGGCCCGGTAAGCATTCCTTTCATCGGTTTTTCGGTTAGCGTCTGTGCATATTTGGTTTCCTTTACGGTCATCGGCTCTTTGAACTCCACATTTCCGTAAATAACCGGTGGTTTGACGCAGCGGGAACCATAGGACTGCACCCAGCCGTTGGAGGTGAATGCAAATCCGCCCAGTTTTTCTCCGAAGAATTCTACCATATCGGTACGTTCAAACTCTCCGTGCACGAGAACATCGAGTCCTATTTCTTCCTGGATGTCGACCCATTCCTGCATTTTATTTTGAATGTACGTTTCATATTCTTCTGCGGAAATTTCACCTTTCCTCACCCGCCGGCGTTCCACGCGGACTTCACGTGTCTGCGGGAAGCTTCCGATTGTCGTGGTCGGAAGCTTTGGCAACTGAAACTTTTCCTGCTGAAGTGGACTTCTTTCCTCGAACGAAAGCGGGCGGGAGGAAGGAATATCTGCTGCAGCGTTACCGGCCGCTTCCTGTCGCCACGGAGCGTTTTTAACACGAGCAAGCTGGGCAGAGTTTTGCTCGAGCTCTGCCTTCGTGTCCTCTCCGTTTAGTGTGCGTGTTATGAGGTCGATTTCTTCAAGCTTTTGGTCAGCAAAAGAAAGTGCATCAAGCAAAAGCGGATCAAGCTGCGTTTCGTGTTTAGTTGTAACCGGTGTATGCAGAAGGCTGCAGGACGGCTGAATTTCAATATTTTCACTGCCTGTTTCTGCCTGAATATTTTTGGCAAAAGCGACAGTGGCATCAACGTCTGCTTTCCAGATGTTGCGTCCGTCAATAACACCCGCACCCAGTACTTTGTCTGAAGGGAAGCCGTGGTTTTGCACATTCGCCCAGTTGCCATCCCTGCCATGAACAAAGTCAAGACCGAGCCCTGCAATTGGAAGAGAGATAATGTCTTTATAATGAGAAACGCTGTCGAAATACGTTTGCACAAACAGATCCAGTTCAGGTACTTCGCGGTTGAATAATTCATACGCCCTCCGGATTAACGGAATATCTGTTTCCGGAAAAGACTGTACAAAAGCCGGCTCATCAATTTGAACGCTTTTCGCTCCTGCATCCTGCAGCTGTTGGAGCACCTTTTGATACAGAGGCAGTAGATCGTTGAACAGCTGTTCAAACTGATGCTCTTCATAGCCTTTGGAAAGCTTCAGGAAAGTATACGGGCCGATTAGGTACGGGCGTCCTTCAATACCTAATTCAGCTACCGCGTCCTGGTAGGCTTTTAATGGATAGTTATCTACAAGGCGCGGCTTTGCGTTTTGAAGCTCCGGCACGATGTAGTGATAGTTGGTATTAAACCATTTTGTCATCTCGCTCGCCGGCGATGCCTTCGTACCCCGGGCTACAGCGAAATATGTAGATAGGGAAGAGTAGCCTTCGGAAGCGTCAAAGCGCTCCGGGACGAGCCCGAACATTACGGACGTGTCGAGGACGTGATCGTACAATGAAAAATCACCGACGGGGATAGAATCCACACCGCGGTCCTTTTGCTTTTTCAAGAAATCCAATCGGAGTTCTCGGATTTGTTGTTGAAAAGAGCCCTCATCAAGCTTTCCTTTCCAGTAAGATTCCAATGCTTTTTTCCATTCGCGTTTTTCTCCTAAGCGTGGATAGCCAAGGTTGCTGCTGGTCCATGTCGTCATGAAATTATTGTCTCCCTTCCAATAGTAATCGAGTGTCCTCATCTTCTTTTTGTGAGAGGATTTCATGTAGCCAAACTATATCTTTTTCTGCGTTAAAGTGTCAAGGTATTTTACAGAATATTTTCACGGTTAATACAGTAAAAAGCATCCCCAGGCAAGGCTGAGAGTGCTTTTGCTGAAAATAACGATGCTTACGCTTTGCTTTCCCTCGTGCTGCTTTTGCTTCCGCGTATATCGCGTTTTTCCATTGTATCCGGTCTGGTGTTTTTAAGAAAGAAAGAAAGTACAAGGCCGATAATGGCAGAAACCAAAGCGACAAAGAAAGCCACGTTAATACCATGAATCAATGCTCCGCTCTGGCTCGACACCTCGCCTGCCCGCGCCGCACCGGAAGCACTCTGGGACATAACGGTAATCAGTACGGCTGTACCAATTGATCCCGCCACCTGGCGCAACGTATTCGTCATTGCCGTGCCGTGGGCGATTAATGAGTTTGGAAGCTGATTCAGTCCTGCAGTTGTCATCGGCATTAAGACCATGGCGACACCGAGCATACGGAGCGCAAACATTACGGTTAAAAAGACGATGGAGGTGTTTTCAGTTAAAAACATGTAAGGAATGGTGCCGACTGTTAATAGAGAAAGCCCGGTAATTGAGAGTCCTCTTCCGCCAACTTTATCGAAAATCCTTCCAGTGAAAGGACTCATAATGCCCATCAGCAGAGCCCCTGGCAAAAGCATCAGCCCGGAATCCAGAGCAGAGAGGCCGCGTGCGTTTTGCACATACAGAGGAATTAGTGTTTGAGAACCGACCATGGAAACAAAACAGGCTATGGCAACAAGGACAGTGAGCGTAAAGACAGGGTTTTTTAAGACCCGGAACTCGAGTATTGGTCTTTCCACATGAAGCTGTCTCCATATAAACAGGAACAGGGCAACAGCGCCTACGGCAAGAGTAGTGAGCACTGTAGCACTTCCCCATCCACTGTTTCCGGCGGCGCTGAATCCGTACAATAAACCGCCAAATCCGGCTGTTGACAGAGAGATTGATACTAAATCGAGCTTTGGATGTTTAAGCTCGGTTACATTTTTCAGCAAAAAGTAAGCTAAAATAATGTCTACAATAGCGATCGGAAGAATAATGTAAAATAACGTATTCCAGGAATACGAATCCACAACCCACCCGGAAAGGGTAGGACCGAATGCTGGAGCAAAAGCGATAGCTAGTCCGGCGAGGCCCATGGCCTGACCGCGCTGGGAAATAGGAAACATGGTCATAATGGACGTCTGCATTAATGGAATCATTATACCGGCGCCAACGCCCTGAATAACCCGGCCGGCCATGAGCAGTCCAAAAGTTGGAGACAAGGCTGCAAACAGTGTCCCAAGTGCAAAGGAACACATAGCAAATAAAAACAGTCCCCGTGTGGTGAATTTTTCGATAAGAAAGGCGGTAATCGGAATCATAATCCCGTTAACGAGCATAAAAACGGTCGTTACCCACTGTGCCGTATTGGCACTCACGTTCAAATCAGCCATAATGCTCGGAATGGCCACAGCAAGCAGGGTCTGGTTTAAAATAGCGATAAACGCTCCGGTAAGAAATACCGCGATGATTAAATTTCTTGTTTTCGCAGGTATTTGTGTAGCTGCTTCTTCAGGCATGAAAAGCCCTCCTTCGATGTAATGCATTTCACGATTATCAATCATTTATAAAACGAGTTAGTTTTTAAAGTACTTATTAGTTTTCATCAGCATATAATAACGCCAGCTACAGGAAAAATCAAGAAACTTGTTTTAAAGAAAACAAACATCTGATTTTTTGTGCTGACGGTTTGAAGCTTGACTGTGCGATTTTGAGAGCCGGTATAGCAAGAAAACCGAAACAAATGAACGATACCGGGCCCTGAAGTTACTGAATAATCTCCCGCAGAATATTAATATTAACTTGTAGATCTTCCTTTTTCTCGAGAAAACAAAACAGGGACTCCATAACAATCATTTCAGGCTCAGACTCGTAGAACTCCTGATTTAAACGGTCGACTGCTTCGACCCACTGCTTTTTTTCATAGGAAGGGAAGCGGTAATTGATAAAGGCCCGTACCTGCTGGATGGTCCGGTCCCAGAGCTCCACCTGGTCAATCTCTCCGTAATGCCCCTGAAGGTTAAATGGCTCCATATTTTCTCTCGAAAACATAGAAGTAGAGGAGGTTTTGTGTTTGATAATACTTTCAATACTGGTAACTAATACTTCAGCGAGCTGTCCGAAATCAAAATGGTACCGGTCAACTTTTTCAGCAAAGGCGATCATTTCTTTGCTCATTCCCTGCATGCATATCGCAAGGTCCCATACGAAAGGCTCTATATCGGATCCAAACGTCTCAAGAAGTGTATCTTTATGCCAGTTCACCATAATGAGCTGCCCCTGTTTTAAAAGGGCCTTAATTTTATCAGATTGTTTGTTAATGGAAGCAGACTGATAAAGCATCCAGACGTATTCGCGGTGCTCAACGAGGCCTTCGATTTCTCTCGACAGCTTAGCAATAAGCTGATCCCTTGGCTGCTTGGACTCCTCATTGCGGGCGTAATTGGCACGGTGAATAATGTGGTTTAAATTATCTCTTACAATTTGGGCGAGAATATCTTCTTTGGAATGAAATATTTTATAAATTGAAGCTTTAGACATCCGGCATGCTTCAGCAATATCCTGTACTGAAGTGTGAAAGAAGCCCTGGCTGGAAAAAAGCTGCATCGCGGTTTGCTGAATGTATATTTTCTTCTCATCCATTATTCTCACCACCTTAAAACGATCAAGTTTTTTAAGTACCTTTAAGTTTCGACTTATTAATAATAGTAGCTTTTATTGAGAAAAGCAACATCTTTGACTATCTTTAAAAAAATATTTAAGATAAAGAACGTAAAACTGACTAAAAAGATAGGAATGGGGGATTATAATGGCAGTAACAGTACAGCCCGTGTCCCAGCAGGAGACTGCCGAAAAAGCTTCCAAGAAACTGGGAGCACCGCAGAACAAGCTGGTTACCGGGGGGTTAATCGTATTTGCTATTTTAACGTTATATCTTGCATTAACCCAGTCAATCGTACAGCCGCTTCTGCTTACGATCGGCCTTCTTCTAGGATATACACTTTTTCACGCCAGATTTGGATTTACCTCGGCGTTTCGCCGCTTAATGTCTGTAGGTAATGGCCAGGCGCTGCGGGCCCATATGGTGATGCTTGCAGCAGCGGTAACCTTGTTTGCCCCGATTCTTGCTCTTGGCTCCACCTTTTTTGGCGGTGACGTGTCCGGCTACGTCAGTCCTGTCGGCGTGAGCGTAGTCGTTGGCTCGTTTATGTTCGGTATTGGGATGCAGCTTGGAGGGGGCTGCGCTTCCGGAACGCTGTATGCAGTAGGAGGCGGCCGGACGAACATGTTTATTACGCTGCTCTTTTTCATCGTTGGCTCCACCGTTGGGGCATATCATCTTTCGTTCTGGACAGATGATACGCCTTCCTTTGGCTCAATTTCGCTGGCTACGTCGACCGGTCTCGGATACACAGGGGCCTGGATAGTATCTTTACTCATTTTCGCGGCTGTCATCGCAGTAACATTAATTATCGATAAAAAGAAAAATCCTCCGGCAATGGCTACGTTGCCGACTGCTAGCGGCTGGAAACGGATTTTCCGCGGTTCCTGGCCTATGATGGTTGCAGCAGTAGTACTTGCTGTATTAAACGCTTTAACCCTGCTTACGCGCGGCCAGCCTTGGGGCATTACTTCGGCGTTTGCACTTTGGGGCTCCAAAGCTGCCGAAGCTGTAGGTATCAACGCTTCGAGCTGGGATTACTGGAGCGGGGAAAGCGCGCAGGCGCTGCAGACTACAATTTTTGCTGATTCCACTACTGTACTGAATTTTGGTGTTATTTTAGGCGCATTTATTGCTTCAGCCGCAGGTGGACTGTTTAAATTTACGAAAGTGACGATTGGCAATGCTTCTGCTTCCATTATCGGCGGTCTTTTGATGGGGTACGGAGCGAGGCTCGCTTTCGGGTGTAACATTGGTGCTTACTTTGGCGGCATTGCTTCCTTTAGTGTACATGGCTATGTATGGGCGGTATTTGCCTTAGCCGGCACATTTCTGGCTCTGTTTTTACGGCCGTTGTTTGGTCTTTCTGTACCAAAGCCAAAGGATACGTTCTGTTAATACGAAAAAAACCTTCCTGCGTTCAGGGAGGTTTTTTGATGAAAAATGAGTGTTTTACTCAAAAATATTAATCTTTTCTTCAATGGGCGTTCTCGGTTTGGCTTTTGGTGTTTTTTCAAAATAGCCGAGCTGAAGCATGCCGACAATAGTTTCATCCGGATCGATGCCGAGCGATTGCTTGAAGCGGTCTGAATAGATATAATCACCAGTTTTCCAAATCATGCCGATATTTTGTTCCCAGCTTAACAGCTGAAAGTTTTGGATAAGGGTAGAGGCTGCGCCAAAATCTTCTTCCCATTTTTTCACTTTTGGCTCGGCCTGATTAACGACAAGCAGGGCGCCGGGAAGCTCAGAAATTTGGGCCCGTACTTTTTCGGGTTTTTTCGAGCCTTCGTGCTCCTGATAATCGGCGAGAGCTTCTGCTAGTTTTTCCGTCCCGCTGCCAAGAAACAGCAGAAAGCGCCACGGCTCACGCACGCCATGATCGGGCGCCCATTTGGATATTTCAAGCAGTTCAAGGATAGTTTGTTTATCTACCGCCTGGTCTGTAAATTTCTTAATACTTCGACGGGATTGGATTGTCTGGGCGAGTGGAGTGCTGGCTATATCAGTCATAAGAAATGCCTCCTATATTGAAAATGATTATCATTTACTATTTTAACATATAGACAGCTTATTGGAAGGTTTACAGACAGGGGTGTTTGGATCGTGCGCTTCCATGTAGCCGAAATACGGGGAGGCGCTCGACATAATGAGAGATCCGTGTCGCAAGCAAGGGGCGGAGATAGTGGTGTGCCGCTTAAAGTAGAGCCTGATCCGGAAGCACAAGATGCCCGGGCGGCCCGGAAACTGTCGCATATATTAATACAGCATTTAGAAGTGAAAACTAATACTGCTTCGTAAAAAGGAGCTTCCAGTCGATTCTGGAAGCTCCTTTTAGCTATAAATGACTGTTTGTGTCGGTGAGCACGTTTTGAATAGAAGCTCCGGGAAATGTTAAATCCGCCCATGAATCGAGTTCTGTTTCTTCCTGGTTTACAATAACAAGCCTGGCTCCGCTTTCTTTTGCTTCCATTGGAAACAGGGAAGCAGGGGCTACCTGCAGGCTTGAGCCGAGAACGATAAATAAATCACAGGCTGCGGTTGCCTCCTGAGCCTGCTGGATAGCCTGCTCCGGAAGCATTTCACCAAATAGGACAATACCCGGTCTGAGTTTGCCACCACAATTTGGGCAATGGGAAGACCCGTTTAAAAAATCCTCCTGCGATGCCTGCCGACCGCATATATGGCAATTGATTTCCCGCAGACTGCCATGCAAAGCAGAAACGTGCTGCTGGCCGGCGGCTTGATGAAAGCCGTCTACGTTTTGGGTGATTACGTGCTGGAGGAGGTCTTGTTGTTCCCATTGAGCTAAGATCTCATGCCCTTTATTAGGTGACGCATCGAGCAGAGACTGCAGTCGCCATTGATAAAATTTTGTGAATGCTTCGTTTTGATGCTCGAGTGCTTCAACTGTGGCAAGCTGTTTTGGGTCATAATTGTTCCAAAGGCCTGACGCAGACCGGAAATCAGGGAGCCCACTATCCGTAGACATTCCGGCACCGGTCATTACAATACTGTAATTGGAGGCTTTAAGCCATTCTGCCAATTGTCTGCTCACCTTGATCCTCCTGACATATAGTTATTGATTAGTGCTGTATTTCCAATACCCGTCTTCGCCCACTGCTTACACTAATAACAAAAAGATGCTCTGAGGAGGGCGAACGTGCTAAAATAAAGTGAAAAAGAGCATAAAAAAACACCAGCCTGGAAAGCCTGGTGTGTTCGTTATATAAGAAATGGTGCGGATGAGAGGATTCGAACCTCCAAGAGCGTAAGCTCACACGGACCTGAACCGTGCGCGTCTGCCAGTTCCGCCACATCCGCAAGACAAATTCTATTATAACCAGTAACAGCGAATTGTGCAATAGAAAATTTGCTGTTTTTTTCATAGAATAGTACGATTAAATAAAGCTGAGAAGATAACGGGCAGGAAAGTGAGTCGTCGATAATGAGCGAAAAAAAAGACCAGGGGTTCGGACAGCGATTATACGAGGCGATTATGGTTATACTTGCCATTCTCTCTGTAGGGACGATCTGGTACGAGACAGAAGTATCCGGTTATATTATTTGGACTACCTGGGCGTTATTTACGCTTGATTATGCTTTCCGTTTTTTTCGTGCAGAAAAGAAATGGGAATTTGTAAAATCCCACCCTTTTTTATTAATAGCAATTATACCGGCAGATGCGATTTTTCAATTCGCACGCCTGGCACGAATTATTCACCTTTTTCGCCTCAAGACGATCACCAAATTTTATACGATGCCGCTTATTCGTTATTTAAGCCGTCAGCGGCAATATTACGTTTGGGGCGGTATTTTAATATTGTACGTTTGTTTTGTGCTCTGGGTTTGGGGCATTGAACCTCCTGCAGATTCATTGTGGACCTCTGCTTTGAGCGTGCTTATGGCACTGGTTATGTTTGGGCGCTCTAACATTGAGCCGGTTACTGCAGTCGGTCAGGGGACAATGGTAGTGCTGAGTTTATTTGGGGTCATTTTATATGGCTTAATTTTAACCTATGTGTTTGAATATATTTCCGTAAGGTATTGGAAGAATAAAGTGAAAAAATGGTTTCCTTTTAATTAAAACCAGCCATTAAAACAATGGAGATTCATTGAACCACAGTAAGGCAGAAGATATGTTAGAAAATAACATAAAATTGTTGCAAACATGTGACAGGGGAGTATGATAGATATATATCAAAGGAGGGATAATCATGTGGGCTTTGCATCTGGTTCAGAATATGCGCTTTGTCATAATGGGGCTCTTATCCCTTTCGGCACTCAGTATTTTTGCTTTTCAATCAGTAGAGATTGTACATGCATTTCTTGAAACGTTTAGACGCCGCTAACGCTTAAAAAGAGCACCATGCAGCAGGAATACCCGGCTTTCGGGTATTCCTTTTTATGTATCCGCATGTTGGAATCAACAAGAAAAAACCCCCCTCCAAAAAGGAGAGAGGTTCATATATGGCTTAATTAGTTTTTAGTAACGTTCGCAGCTTGTGGGCCGCGGTCGCCTTCTACTATTTCGAATTCTACCGTTTGTCCTTCTTCTAAGGTTTTAAAGCCTTCTTCCTGGATAGCGGAGAAGTGAACGAAAACATCGTCTGCACCTTCGCGTTCGATGAAGCCAAAACCTTTTTCTGCGTTAAACCACTTAACTGTACCTTGTTCCATAAAAATAATCCTCCTGCGTGCCCTGTGGCACAAATAATACTTATCTTGCAAACCGCGTAGTTCCAAGTTCAGAAGCTAAAACCCTAACCTTGTTCAAACTAACGGATCAAAATAGTAATTTCATTGTATCATGTCACCCAAATTATAGCAACAGACTTTAATATTTAAATATTAAAGAATGGGTAATTTTTTTGAAAAGAAAAAGCCATTCTCCCGAGAGAGAGCGGCTTTGTATGGTTTAATTAGTTTTTAGTGACGTTTGCAGCTTGTGGGCCGCGGTCGCCTTCTACTATTTCGAATTCTACCGTTTGTCCTTCTTCTAAGGTTTTAAAGCCTTCTTCCTGGATAGCGGAGAAGTGAACGAAAACATCGTCTGCACCTTCGCGTTCGATGAAGCCAAAACCTTTTTCTGCGTTAAACCACTTAACTGTACCTTGTTCCATAAAAATAATCCTCCTGCGTGCCTCATGGCACAAATGTTACTTATCTTGCAAACCGCATAGTACCAAGTTCAGAAGCTGAAACCCTAACCTTGTTCTGACTAACGGATCAAAATAGTACATTCATCATATCATGCGCTCCAAACAATAGCAATACATTTTGCGAATCAATTTTAATGATATTAATACCAGCTGTTCCGCTGTTTGAAACGAATAGCATCCTTTACTGTGCCGAAGGTCTGGAAAGTGGAGAAATCGAAGTCCATATCTTTGGATCGTACCGCAAGACTTGGTGAAATACCGGTGACAATCAGTTCAGTGCCAAGCAATTTTAGAAGATCATTTAAAGTGAAGATCCCTCTCATAATATCATCATTTAATGTAGAAAGGCCGGAAAGGTCGACGATGAGTGTTTCTACTTTGGAGTTGTGAATCACGTCAGTAATATTGGTAAAAATAATCTTCAGCCGCTGCTCGTCGACGTTGCCGATTAGTGGCATGGCGTAAACGCTGTTAATGATTGGAACGATGGGGGTAGAAAGAAGGTTAATTTCATTGAAATACTCTGAAGCATCTTTTTCTGCATTCTTTTGTTTCGTAATATCTTTTTGTACTCCGATAAAGTAATATTTATCCTCTTCCGGTTCATAAACGGGGTCAATGTGGAGTTCGTTCCAAAATTTAGTGCCATCTTTCCGGTAGTTAATAATTTCGATGGAAATGGGTTCGTATGTTTTAAGGGCTTGTCTCATACGCTCAATAGTATGAATGTCGCTTTCCGGCCCCTGAAGAAAACGGCAGTTGCTTCCAAGAATTTCTCCGGCGGAATAACCGGTTAAATTGCAGAAACCACTGTTTGTATAGATAATAGGGTTGTCTTCTATAGCTGGATCAGTAATGATGACTCCAACACGGGTATGGTCAACTGCTGTGAGCAGTAAAGAATTAGTAGGGGTTTTTAATGGGAAGTCCTGATTCATGATTTCGCCGACTCCTTTATTGTGGATTTGTTATTCGAAATGGAAAGCCTTCTGACAGTTATTTTTACTTAATCTTCAATGATTCTATAACAGCTTCCTGCCATGGGCAACTGCCGCATTTACTATTTCTTCAGCTTATGTGAAAAGCGTTCGGATAAATTACTTTGGAACACTGTATGTTTAAAAAATAGATTAAAAGTGTATATGTACTAATGGAATCAATCGTTATTAAGTTGAATGGAGGAGTTATGTATGGCAGAAACAATATTTACTTCGAAAGCTACTGTAGAAGGTGGCCGTGAAGGACATGTCCGTTCTGAAGATGGAATGATTGATGTGAATCTGGAACAGCCGGGCTCAGGTTCTTCCAAATCAGGATCCAATCCGGAACAGCTCTTTGCATCGGGTTATGCAGCCTGCTTTGACGGCATGCTGAACCTTCAGGCAAGCAAGAAAAATAAAGATGTTTCTTCTAAGACAACTGCAGCCGTAAGTCTGCAGAAGGACGACTCCGATGGTATGTTCCAGTTGGCTGCTGAACTTACAGTAGAAATCAGCGGTGTATCAAAAGAGGAAGCAGACGAATTAGTGGATCTTGCCCACCAGTACTGCCCTTATTCCAAAGCTACACGAAACAACATTGAAGTAAAAGTTCAATCTGAAGTTAAGTAAAGACGTAAAGAGGGCCCGCAAAAAACGGGCCCTCTTTATATGTATACCGCTGCTTTCAGAGAAAGCAGGGCAGAGATTAACGTGAAAGGTTTTCTTTAAAATCATTCATTGGAGAACGGAGGGTGATGATACACTCTTTATGGTAGTACTCTTTAACGCCCTGGAGAAGCTCCTGTTCAGAATCGCAATAATAAATCTGCCCACGGCCTAAGTCCATTTGTTCGATATCTTTAAGTGTTCCCACCGTGACTTGTCTTCCGGAACGGTCAACAAAATATGCAAATTTGTTCCCCACAGCCATTTGCCCGTCCTCCTTACATAATTATACGCGTAATTAAATGAAAATTTTGTAATTTAATTATATCGTCATTTACATAAACTGTTCAATGTAGTTTATGTTACATTTTCATTACAATTAAATAACCAGTGTGAATTTATAGTTAATTGCTGTGAAAAATGAAAATTAGATAGATTTTTTTTCATGAATATGGTAATGTTAATTAGTTCATACGAAATGATCGAATAAGCATAAAAGGGGAATATATACTTGACTTTATTTTCAGAACTAAGATTGGAATCACCTATTCTTCAAGCTATTGAAGAGATGGGATTTGAAGAAGCAACACCCATACAATCGGAAGTTATTCCAAAAGCGAAGAACGGAACGGATATTATTGGCCAGGCACAGACTGGTACAGGAAAAACTGCAGCTTTCGGCATCCCGCTTCTTGAAGCAGCCGATCAAACAGCTAATGCTCCGCAGGGAATTGTACTTGCACCTACAAGAGAGCTTGCTGTGCAGGTATCCGAAGAATTAAACCGCCTCGGAAAGCACAAACGTGTTACAGCAGTAGCCGTTTACGGCGGCCAGGATATTCAGCGTCAGATCAAAGCGCTGAAAAGAAAACCGCAAATTATTGTAGCAACACCGGGCCGTTTAATGGATCATGTGCGCAGAAAAACGATTGATCTCGGAAAAATGAATACGGTTGTGCTTGATGAAGCTGACGAAATGCTCAGTATGGGATTTGTGGATGACATTGAAGAAATCCTAAAGGATATCCCAGAGCCTAGACAGATGCTTTTATTCTCGGCTACAATGCCTCCAAAGCTGAAGCGCGTAGCAGATAAATTCATGACTAACCCTGAACAGGTTCAAGTGAAAAACAAAAGCATGACAGTGGCGAAAATCGATCAGTATTATATTGAAGTGAACGAACAGGAAAAGTTCGAAACTCTTTGTAATATGCTCGATTATACCCCGCCGGAGCTTGCGATTGTCTTCGGACGTACGAAGCGCCGCGTGGATGAACTCGCTGAAGCTTTATCAAGACGCGGTTATGCAGCAGAAGGCATTCATGGCGACATGAAGCAGGCTCAAAGAGACAAAGTGCTTCAGAAATTTAAAAAAGGCACGATTGAGCTGTTGATCGCGACAGACGTAGCTGCCCGCGGCATTGATGTGAGCGGCGTTACACACGTCTACAACTTTGATCTTCCACAGGACCCGGAAAGCTATGTGCACCGGATCGGACGTACAGGAAGAGCAGGAAACGAAGGCGTAGCTTACAGCTTCGTACCGTCGAGAGAAATGACGCACCTGCGTCTTATTGAAAAAACCGTACAGGCTAAGTTGAAAAAAGCGCCTAAGCCGACGAGAAATGATGCAGTTGAAGGGCGTGCCCAACAGGCTGTACAGAAACTGGTCGGATCAATGCAGGACGATGATAATGAGTACTGGGAGCGTACAGCAGAAGAACTGCTTAACGAATACGAGGCAAAAGAAATCGTAGCAGCAGCGCTGAAAATGAACTCACGCGAGCTGAAAGAAGAGCCGGTAAAACTTACTTCGGAAGCACCGCTTCGTAATAAGGGTTCCAAAGGCCAGGGCAAGCCTTCCTCGAAATATAAGCAAAAGCGCCCGCAGGGTCACGGTTCCAATAAAAACAGCCGTCCGCCAAGAAACAAAAAGAAAAAAATGGATCTTTCCTAAATCTAATTTTTCGTATAAGAGCACTTTCCCAGCCTGATGGGAAGTGCTTTTTTGTTTTTTGGACTTTAAACAGCCCTGTGTTTTTCAGGAGCACGAGCAAGTATGCTAAGATAGGAAAGGACGAGAAAGGAACGGTGAGAACATGAGTCTGCTTGTAGCAGAAAATCTATACCAGACAACCGGCACCAAGGTGCTGTTTGACCATATTTCATTTACGATCGAGCCCGGAGACCGTATCGGGCTGATCGGCGTTAACGGCACAGGGAAATCTTCGCTTCTCCGCGTGATTTCTGAAATTGATTCTTCGGAAAAAGGAAAGCTTCAGCACTCCAAACAGCTGAGAATTGAATACCTTCCACAGGATCCTGAGCTGCCGGAGGAAGAAAATTTGATTGATTATTTGTATGAAGGCTCTTCCGATATCATGAAAGCAGTGAAAGATTACGAAAAAGCTCAGGCCCGTCTGGAGCAGGAGCCTGAAAGTGAAGCTGCACAGGAACAGTGGATGAAGGCCCAGCAGAAAATGGACCAGCTCGGAGCATGGGAAGCAGGTACTGTAGCCCAGCAGGTGTTAAACAGACTGGGGCTGACGGTCTATAACCAGAAAATTAATGAACTCTCCGGCGGCCAGCGTAAAAGAGCTTCCATTGCCCGGGCTCTCATTCAGGACTGTGACATTCTTATTCTTGACGAACCGACGAACCATCTCGACGACGAGTCCATTAACTGGCTTGAAAAATATTTATCCAACTATAATGGAGCTTTAATATTAGTTACACACGACCGTTATTTCTTAAACAGAGTAACGAATAAAATCTTTGAATTGGAACGCGGCCGTCTGTATGAATATGACGGCAACTATGAACTGTTTCTGGAAAAGCGGGCCGAGCGCGAAGCAAATGAAGCGCACGCCGAAGCAAAACGGCAGAACACATTAAAGCGGGAGCTGGCCTGGCTTCAGAAGCAGCCGAAAGCTCGCGGCACAAAACAAAAAGCCCGGAAAGAGCGGGCGGAGTCTTTGAAACAGCAGGAGGGACCGCCGAAAAAAGAAGAGCTGCAGGTTCCGGTAGGTTCTACGAGACTTGGAAAGAAAGTAATAGAGGCGGAGGACCTGGAAAAGTCCTACGGAGACAAGAATATGTTTTCGCAGTTTAACTATATGTTTACCCCTGGAGAAAAAATAGGGATTGTCGGTCCAAACGGAACTGGGAAAACGACGCTTTTAAACATTCTTGCCAACCGTATCGACCCCGATGCGGGGAATGTAGTGTACGGCCCAACTGTAAAGCTTGGCTACTACTCGCAGCAGCAGGAAGAATTGGATGAATCAAAGCGCGTGCTCGAATACATTCGTGATATTGCTGAAGTTATTTATACTGTTAACGGTGAAAGTATTTCGGCTGAACAGATGCTTGAACGCTTTCTATTCGAACGGGAAGACCAGTGGACGTATATTTCCCGGTTGTCCGGCGGAGAAAAAAAGAGGGTGTACCTGCTCAGTATTTTAATGACCGAGCCGAACGTATTGTTTATGGATGAGCCGACAAATGATCTGGACGTGCAGACACTCAGCGTACTCGAAGAATACCTGCAGCAGTTCCCCGGCGTAGTCGTCACCGTTTCCCACGACCGCTATTTTCTTGACCGGGTAGCTGAAAAGCTGTTTGTTTTTAATGAATCATCCCAGGTTACCTTATTCGAGGGAAATTACTCAGAATTTATGAGTTCAGAAAAGGATGCTTCCCGGCCGGCGCTAAGTAAAGAGAAGAAGCCGGAGCCATCAGCTGTCAGGAGCGCAGTTGGGGAGAAGAAAAAAATGTCCTATAAAGAAAAGCAGGAATGGGATCAGATCGAAGAGCGTATTGCCCGCCTTGAAGATGAACTGGCGGAAGCAGAGCAGCAGATGGAGCAGAGCGGCAGTGACCTCGCGGCCATCGAAAAGTGGTCCAACATCCAGAAAGAAACCAATGAAAAGCTGGACCAGGCGATGACACGCTGGGCCGAGCTCTCAGAAATAGCAGAGGAACAGTAAAAGCCAGCAGTCTCTTAAATGAGGCTGCTGCTTTTTTTGACGAAACAGGTTCTAAACGTTTATTCACTTGACTTTAAGGCTATAATACCTACATATAATATATTTGCACATACTTATATTGGAATATATAGTAGTGTCTTTTTTTAGATTAAAGGAGTGAAAGAATGACCATAGAAGAAAGAGAAAATATAAAAATAACGCTCGACAAAGTATGCGGGAAATGGAAAGCAGTCATTCTAATGGAGCTCGTCGGGAAAACGCTCCGTTTCAGTGAGATTAAACAGCAGCTGCAGCAGATTAATCATCAGACATTAATCAAGCAGCTCAAAGAGCTTGAGCATGACGGCTTAGTATTGCGCCACGCTTACGCGGTAGTACCACCAAAAGTGGAATACTCCCTGACAAGCTACGGGGAGTCACTCGAATCTCTCCTTCGGGAACTGGAAAAATGGGGAAGAGAACACAAAATGAAAATGGAGGAAGAAGGCAAAAGCTCCTCCGGAAGCAGTGGGTGCTGATGAGTATGATGGAAAATGATGTATGGAAACTTGGTATCGTGGAAGCCATAGAGCCGATGGGAGAAGGATCGCGTGTCTGCATAGACGCAGCAGATATCTTATCTCCAGCTGAAGGTCTGCTTGTCGGAGACACAGGGCACGGGTACGTTTATACGCTTTCGGAAAACCGTACAACCAGTACGTATCCAGCCCGCGTGTTTCGTATCAACGCCGGCGCTGTGCATCAGTATATTTTCGAAGAAGAGAAGACAAGGTATCTCGCAGAAATAGAACATGATGAGCCGGTAACTGTGTACGAAGGCACAGCTTCACGCCAGGTGCCGGTAGGCAGGGTGAAAATTGAAAAACGCGAACTCGTGAGAATAAAGGTCCGCGCAGGGGACGTAAATTTGTCAGCTACTCTGCAGTGGGCAGACAGCGTTTATTTAATGACGGATCAATATGAGCCGATGGCTTTAAAAGACTGCCGGCCGGGAGATCGGATCTACTGCAGAATCGATGAGCCGGGACGCCATCTCGGTCAGTCCATTCAAGAAGAAATAGAGGAGCGGTAACGAAAAGCATGCTTTGTGTAAAAGCGTGCTTTTTTATGAAAAAATATATTTTTATAAACTGCTTTGATTGAAACGATAGGGTTTAGTATAGTATCTTTTTATTTCAAGTGATTAAAAAGTGAAAGGAATACGAATTACATACAAGATTAAACCCAAAGATAAAAAAATGGGAGTGGAAAGAAGGGAAAATATATGCTGGACTCTCTATTGTTTCAACTAATGCTGATCGGTGCCGTCGGAATCGGCTCCCAGTGGCTGGCCTGGTTCTCCAGGCTGCCGGCCATAGTCGTTATGTCTGTTGCCGGACTTTTGATCGGGCCGATATTTGGGCTGATTAATCCTTCCGAAGCATTTGGCGATCTGTATGGCCCTATCGTATCGATTGCTGTAGCCATAATATTATTTGAAGGAAGCTTGAATCTTGATTTCAGGGGGCTTCAGGGGCTTCAAAAGCCTGTGTATCGTATCATCACAATAGGAGCTCTTCTGGCCTGGATACTTGGTTCATTAACAGCCCATTTTGTGGCTGGCTTATCATGGGAAGTATCCTTTATTATCGGTGGTTTGCTGATCGTTACGGGCCCTACCGTCATTCTGCCGCTCCTCCGGCAGGCCAAGCTGAAGCCGAGGCCGGCCCGAATACTTAAATGGGAAGGTATTGTCGTTGACCCGTTTGGTGCTCTCCTGGCAGTGTTTGCGTTTGAAATTATCCGGACCTTTACCTCCGAAGAGTCCACCTTCGTCTCGCTCGTCAATTTCTTTATGGCCTCGTTGTTTGCTGTTTTTCTGGGGATTCTATTCGGTAGAATTATCGGGTGGACCTTTGAACGTGGTCATGTGCCGGAGTTCCTGAAATCTCCGGTCGTTCTCTCCATGGTGATTGCAAGCTTTGTCATTTCTGACGTAGTTATGCATGAAACGGGATTGTTGGCCGTCACTGCGATGGGAATGACGCTTGCAAATCTTCATATAAGCTCCATCAGCGACATGCAGCACTTTAAAGAAAATATTTCTGTGCTGCTGATTTCGGGTATATTTATTATGCTGACAGCATCACTCGACCGGGATACACTGATGCAGATTTTCGATCCGCAAATTATTGCTTACGTTCTTTTGATGCTGTTTTTAGTTCGTCCGCTTTCAATCTGGCTGTCGACCATGGGGACCGATTTAACATTCGGGGAAAAAGCTCTTATCGGCTGGATTGCTCCCCGGGGAATTGTAGCTTTGACGGTAGCAGGGTATTTTGCGAATGTCCTTGAAGAATACAACTACGCCGGGGCTTCCATTATTACCCCGCTTACGTTTGCGCTCGTGTTTGCGACTGTATGCTTCCACGGGTTTACGATTGGGCCGCTTGCCAGAAAGTTAAACCTTTCAAAAGAGGGGCTTCCGGGAGTTCTGTTTGTAGGAGGAAGCTCCTTCACTACAAGCCTTGCCCAAAAGCTGAAGGAAATGAATGTGCCGGTATTGATTGCCGATTCTTCGTTTGAACATTTGTTCAACGCACGTAAAGCAGGAATCGCTTACTACCGGGGAGAGATTCTTTCCGAGCAGTCGGAGTATTCACTGGACATGACTCCCTATAATAAAATTATTGCGGCTACCGACCGGGATTCTTATAATTCGCTCGTGTGCACCACCTTTGTCCCTGAATTCGGAAGGAAGGATCTGTTTCAGCTCAGCTGGCATCAATCAGACCGGAATGAACCCGATGAATTGATGAGAAAGGTCGGTGGCCGCGTTCTGTTCGAAAAAGGCGCGACATTTGAAGAGCTGAACTGGAAAGTAGATGCAGGTTACGTGTTTAAATTAACGTCTTTAACAAAAGAATATCCGTACCAGTCCTATTTAAATGACCGGGCGGAAGATGTAGTGCTGATCGGTATTCAAAAACCGACTGGACGTCTGGAATTCTTTGCTGTTGATAATGCAATAAAGCCTGAGGCAGGAGACAAAATTCTCAGCCTGAGTCCGCCAAGCAACCATGAAGTAAAAAAGAAAGAGGAACTAAAGGAACAGTCAAGAGAAAAACAAACTGTTCGGAAGCCTTCAGGCCCCTCCTTAAATTAATGAAACTATAAAAAGCCGCCTGTCCAATGTATTATGGATAGGCGGCTTTTTCGCAGTGTACCTCCTGCGGCGCGTGAAAGCAGCGGCGTTTTGACTTTATTGGGAAACATCCACGAGCAGCTTGCCCGTGTTCCGGCCGGTGAACAAACCGATGAATGCTTCTGGAATACGATCAAACCCAGTGAGAATTGTTTCTTCATACTGCAGGTCCCCGGAAGCTACCCAGGCTGCAAGCTGTTTGGTTGCTTCTTCAAATTCATCAGCGTAATCGCCTACAATGAAGCCTTTCATCAAAGCGCTTGATTTAATGAGTTTGAATTGGACTCTCGGTCCGTAATTGTCCGGATCATTATACGTAGAGATTGCCCCGCACTGGACCACCCGGGCGAATTTATTTAAATGATCGAGCACAATATCGCTCATTTCGCCCCCGACGTTATCGAAGTATACGTCTACTTTGTCGGGACACGTCCGCTTGATGGCTTTTGTTAAATCTTCTGTTTTGTAATTAATTACTTCATCAAATCCAATGCTTTTCATATAATCCAGTTTTTCATCGGTACCTGCAATACCGACCACCCTGGCGCCCTGCATTTTGGCAATCTGGCCGGCAAGCGAACCAACAGCGCCGGCTCCCCCGGAGATAACGAACGTTTCTCCCTGCTTAGGCTGACCGATACTGAGCGTGCCGAAATAAGCAGTGAGTCCGGGCATGCCGACAGCGTTCAAATACGCAGAAACCGGAGCTGCTTCCGCCTGTACCTTTCGTACATCCGAAGCACTCACGTTAACGTATTGCTGCCACGGCAGATTGCCGGTCACGTAATCACCTTCGTTTAAAGAATCATCGCGGCTTTCAACCACCTTCGCAATGGCGCCGCCGGCAATTGGTTTGTGAAGCGGAAAAGGAGGAACGTAAGATTCGCGGTCGTCCATTCTCCCTCTCATATAAGGATCCACAGAAATGTAAATCATTTGAAGAAGCACTTCTCCTTCAGCGGGAGCACCTATTTCTATATGCTTAAATGCAAATGTGTTTTTGTCAGGGAGGCCTTTTGGTCTTTCGTGTAAAAGTATTTGTCTCGTTTTCGTCGCCATTTTATACTAGCTTCCTTTCGTTTATGAAAAGTTTTTCCAATAAGTAAATAGTGGTCCGTCTAAGCCGAAAACGGGATCGGAATCGGGTAGAGGAACGCGGTAAATATTATTAATTTTTTCAGGGCGCTCGGAAGGGTCACCGGTACACATATCATAATCCGAGCCGCCTGGATAAGCACCAATAACTGCAAAGTCTTCACTCTGGTCAATGAGCTTATGCCCATATCCAGCGGGAAGAATCAATATGTCGCCGTGTTTTACATTAAGCTGCCGCCCCTGTTCGCCACCTATATGCAAAAGGGCGGAACCACTTACGCAGCCAAGCACCTCATGCGAATTACTGTGATAATGATGGTATTTAAAGACACTTCCTTTCCATGCTCCCAGCCAGTTATTTTCATTAAAAAGTTCTTTAACATCCTCAGAGCCGGTGACAGTCTGTTCATAAACGAGCACAGGAAAACTAGGATGATTAGGTATTGTACCGTTATCTCCCACGGTAAATGTTTCTATATGAACTTCTTCGCGGCTTTTCATACAAGTACCTCCCTTTTTGACTGACTGGCGGCATACTCTCTCAAGTATATTCCACATAAAGACAGAATAAAAACTTCGGGCTCAGGAATAAACATTGACATTGAGAATCGTTTTCAATAAACTATACATAACAAATGAGAATTATTTTCAAATAGGAGGATAAACATGGACGGATTGATGATCATTGGAGCAGACAGACTGGGAGCCATTCCCGACCGGTTAAAAGAATTAGGCTTTCAGGACATCAAGCATGTCAGCGGGCGAAAAGTAAAAATGGTGCAAAAGGAAATTCCGCCAAATATTGATCTGGTGCTTGTGCTTACTGATTTCATCAATCACAATGTTTCCGCCAAGTTAAAGGAACGGGCCAAAAATCAAAATGTACCTATTTGTTATGCGAAAAGATCCTGGTGTTCTATTTATAAAGCATTGAGTAACAGTGACGAAGTGTGTGCAAAGTGCCCGATGCTTCAAAAATGTGATTAACGAAGGAGCGGTATAGAGATGAAAAAACAGCATCATGCGAAAAGAATAACGCCTGAAATTAATGATTTATTTATTTCTATTATTCAGAATGTAATGAAAGAATTAACTGGAGCAAAGATTGAGAGTCAGCTGGATGTAGTAAAATGTGTGAAAAAACATTGGAAAAAAATCGGTATTTCCTCGCCGGAACAGGAGTCGCAAAAAGTTGTGCTGTATGCAGCCCTGATGGATGAATGCCTGAAGGCTTACCGGAACATAAAAACGCTGCGGGGAGCACAGTTTATTTCTCTCGAAAAAGGAGGGGCCTGGCTTACCGGAAAAAACCCGAAGGAAGTGCATGTTTTGACATATACGGAAAGCGCAAGCATGAAATCGGTATGGAGACGCCAACCCTGCCCGCCCGAAGCAGAGCGCATGTATTGGTCTAATTTATATACTGGCACCAGACGGATGATTCTGCACTGCAAATAGAAAGCATCTCCCTTGTTTTTTTCTCTCTGGAAATGGGAATATACGGTTAGCGTCTTCTAAATAAGAAGCCGTGTATTTGACAGGATAGGGGAGACGTTCATATGTATCAAAAAGCTTTACTTATTATTAACGGAAACAAAGACGTTAATGAAAAACAAAAGCAGTTAAATACATTTATCCAGGTATGGGGAACTTCCATTGTGGAGCTTGTTATCAGGCAGACACAATCCAAAGACGATGTGCGTGAAACATGCGCTTCGATAGATGAACAGGTAGAGGCGGTATTTATTGCCGGCGGTGATGGGACAATTCATGAAAGCATCAACGGGCTGATGGAGTCACCATATGCCCCTGATGTAGGCGTGCTCCCGTACGGCACCTGTAATGATTTCTCCAGGTCTCTCGGTTTGGCACAGAACCCAAAAAAGGCTATGACAGATATGCTCGAAAAGAATACGAAAGAAATTGATATAGGCTCCATGAATGAGCGTTTCTTTGCTAATTTTTACGGTATAGGTTTAATTGTGGAAACGTCGGAAAACATTGATGAAAACTTAAAAGGTGCTATCGGAAAGTTAAGCTATTTCATCAGTACACTGCAAACTGTTCAGAATCCGGAAGTTTTTTCTTATCAAATGAAAATTGACGGAGAAAACTATACTGGGGAAGCGGTAATGATTCTGATCATGAATGGCCACTCCATCGGTACAAACCAGGTGCCGGTAGGAGACACCACGATGCAGGATGAGCAGTTCGAAATCTTCATTATCCCGGAAGGCGGCAACAGCCTGATGAGAGAATTTTTTGCAACAATGGGGACTAAGGAAATTGATAATGAAAACAGTCCTATTGAGCACGTGCTTGGCAGAGATATTGAGTTGACTACAGATCCAGTAAAACAGGCAGACACGGACGGGGAGGTTTATACGGAAACGCCTGTGAAAATTAAGTTAGGGGAGAAAAAAATACGGTTTCTCGTTTCCGCAACCCCTGCACAATAGGAGAGGCCAATCCGGCCCCTCCTTTTTTTATTCTTTGAAGATGTTTTGTTCAAGCTCTGCTTCTTTCACATTAGCAAGCGGCTGCATAATAAGAGTAGGATCGAAGCTGTTCATCGACTGACCATGGAGAATGCGGTGGGGAGCGTCGGGATTAGCCAGGGCAGTTCTGCCGAGAGAAACAAAATCAGCAGCATTTTCATTGATAGCATGGGAGGATTTTTCGGGATCTCCAAGATTCCCATTGGCAACGACGGGTAGGCCACTGTATTCTTTAGCCGCCTGGGCCATGCTTAAGGTGTCATTTCCAAAGCCCTCGCCGAGGCCGTCGCCGTCTGTAGTATGAATATAATCGAGTGGCGTCTTCCCGAGCTCGGAGAATATGACTGTGGCGTCTGCTTCCCCTCCCGGCCAGCGGTAAGACCCATCCGTAACTTTGGCCTGCGAAATACGGATGCCAAGAATAGGAACCGGCCCTATGGCTTCGCGAACGGCTTCGACGACTTCATTAAGAAAGCGTACGCGATTTTCTACAGGACCGCCGTACTGGTCTGTACGTTTATTAGTGGATTCAGAAAGAAACTGATCAAGCAGATAGCCATTCGCCCCGTGAAGCTCTACACCGTCAAATCCTGCTTCTGCGGCACGGAGGGCTGCCTCCACAAATCCCTGCTTAGCGGTGTCCATATCATTTTCATCCATGGCCTTCGGGACGGGGAAAGCCCCCTGTCCGCCGTAGGAAGATACTTTTTCAGCGGGAGGCTGTACGGGAGAAGCGGAAGCAGTCTCGCTTGTGTATTGATTATACTGGGACTGAGCGCCGGCATGCATGAGCTGGGCAATCATTTTGCTTCCATGCTCTTTGACTGCTTGAGTAATCGGCTTCCATCCTTCCTGATGATGTTCATTGGCGAGTCCGGGCTGATTGGCGTATCCCTGGCTGTAGATTTCATCGGTGTAAATTCCCTCCGAAATAACAGCGGAAAAACCGCCAAGAGCATAACGCTCATAGTATCTGCGCATCCGGTCATTCGGCGTACCATCGTCATCTGCGCTAATCCGTGTCATCGGAGCGACAATCAGCTTGTTTTTAAAAATGTGGTTGCTTATATGCTGTTGGTTAAATAAAATATTTTCAACTTGGGACATACTACTCCTCCTAAATCTTCGTATCTTTCTCTACTATGTCTTTCCCTTTTTCAGCATTAGGAAACTGACTGAAAGTTCAAAAGCGAAGGATAAATAAAAATAAGAATTGCGTAATTTAGAAAAGTACGATATCATAATTTTCAAACATATTACTCCTCTGGTAAAAGGAACCTTTACCCAAAGCGTTCTTCTTTTAGCAATCAGGTGGTGAAAAACATTTGTACAACAAGAATACTATTTACATTGTGGGAGAGGCTAAATCTCCTTCGAATAACCCGATCACTGAACAATATCAGGTATTTTTTATTGGATTTGTAGTGGATACTCTAACGGATGAAATCCTGGAGGCAGAATGTTCTGCTATTCTTTCTTTAACAGCCCGGTTTGTAAAAGAAATATTCGCAGGAGCTTCGATTCAGGAAAGTGAGCATCTTGTAGAAATTATTCAAAAACGTTATCACGGCTCGTCCCAGAAAGCGATGATTGTTGCCCTGCGCAACGCCAGCTTAAAGTATAAGCAAATAAAGGCTGATATGTAAGCAGTGCTGCTTTATCTTACCGGATAAAACCCAGCAAAGAGATCTTTTCTCTTTGCTGGGTTTATTTATATTTAACAATCTAAAGGAGGTTATTCAGCATGATAGAAAACGGAGCTCTTTACATTAGTGTTTTGATTGCGATGGTTGCACTTCTCGTAGGTACGGAAAAAGTGACAAAAAGTAAATTTTTTAAGTACGTACCTACAGTGGTGCTCATCTACATCGTTGCCGCTCTGTTAAACACCTTTGGGGTATTCAGTGGCTCCGAGGCTCTCGGGGAGTTAAATTCAGGCATACGTTCTCTTCTACTGCCGGCAATGATATTTCTATTTTTATTAAACTGTAACATTCTGCAGATTATCAAACTGGGGCCAAAAATGCTGCTTAGCTACGTTGTAGCTGTGATTAGTATAGTTGGCGGTTTTACGGTTACATATTATATTATGCAGGGTTTTTTAGACACGGAAACGTGGAAGGCTTTTGCAGCCCTGGCTGGTTCATGGACGGGAGGTTCAGCAAATCTTGTAGCGCTGCAGGGGATTCTTGAAGTCCCTGAGAATTTATTTGGCTATGCTTTAATTATGGATACAGTAAACTATTCGTTTTGGGTAATGCTTTTATTTTGGCTTGTTCCTTTCCAATTCGCATTCAACCGGTTTACAAAAGCGAAAACAGAAAGCATTGATCAGATGCAGTATAATTTGTCTCTTGAGGAAAAAGAAACAAAACCTCTAACATACGTAGAAATTATTGTCTGCTTAGGATTTTCTATGCTGGTAGCTTCGCTTGCCATTGCAGTAGGAAATACGCTTCCTGAAGCTGGTAATGCTGTGAATGCAACAACGTGGACGATATTAATTGTTACCGTTTTGGGTCTGGGTCTTGCTGTAACGCCGGTTGCCAGGTTAACGGGGACAATGGATATAGGCTATTTGATGCTTTACACGATCATAGCTCTAATTGCTTCCAACGCAGATTTTTCAAATATTGCTGAAGTTCCAGCGTATATTATCTCCGGATTTATGATTTTATTTTTCCACGGAGCTATTATGCTGCTTTTAGCAAAACTGTTCCGGCTTGACCTTTTTACCCTCGGCATCGCAAGTCTAGCCAATATTGGAGGTATGGCCTCTGCTCCGGTGCTTGCAGGAGCCTTCAGCCGTACTCTGGTCCCAATAGGCGTAATGATGGCATTAATTGGCTCATTTATGGGCACAGTCGTCGGTGTCGCGGTAGCGGAAATCTTATCAAGAATTTAAGAGGCGGGATGTTGAATGGAAATAGCTTCTCTTAAAACGAAAAGAAAAATCATTCCTTTGAATCGACCGTTTGTTACGTCCATAAGGACAGTTACAAGCATTGAAAATGTTGAAGTAAGTGTAATACTGACTGACGGTACTATAGGGAAAGGGGGAGCAGCTCCAGCTCTTGCTGTGACGGGAGAATCTCCTTCAAGCATCGAAACAGTTATTAACGGTCCGGCTGCAGAGGCACTTGCAGGAGCAGAAAACGAAGCTCTGCAGGAAAATGTACGGAGAATTAAGCAGAGCTGCTACGGGAACCCCAGTGCCAAAGCAGCAGTGGAAATGGCTGTTATAGATGCATTTGTTCAAAAGCGCCACTGCAGTCTCCTGCAGTGGCTGGGAGGAACACCGACTGTATTTGAAAATGATATGACGATCAGTATGGAAGAACCAGCACAAATGAAAAATACAGCAGAACAATATATAAACGAAGGTTACCTCTATTTGAAAATGAAAGTCGGAGATGATATCAAAAAAGATCATCAAAGAATCCGCGCCATCACTGAAGTGCTTCCCCAAGGCGTCATGTTGAGAATTGATGCCAACCAGGGGTGGACTTCTAAAGAAGCAATAGCATTTATTCAGCAGCTTGAAAAAGAACACATCCCGGTACAGTTTATAGAACAGCCCGTAGCAGCCGATGACTGGGCCGGTTTAAAAAAAGTCACAGAATCTACCAGAATGCCTATTATGGCGGATGAAAGCTGTAAAACGTATACAGATGCCAGCAGGCTCATCGAACAGCGTGCCTGCGACATGATTAATATTAAACTCATGAAATGCGGGGGGCTGCTGGAGGCGTGGAAAATTGCTGATATTGCAGAAGCGTCGGGTGTTCCGTGCATGATGGGAAGCATGATGGAATCGACAATAAGCGTTTCGCCGGCAGCTGAGCTGGCGCTTGCCCATCCTAATATTAAGATGGTGGATTTGGACGCCCCAAAATGGCTGCAGGAAAACACTGTTACTGCCGTATCTTTTGAAGGGCATCAGGTACAAGCAATGAATCCCGCGCAGAGGGCGCATATCAAATATGAAAAGGGGGAACTGCGATGAAGAGAGGTCACTGGATTTCAACTGTTATGATTGCAGTTATAGGAGCAGCATTCACGGCCGGCTCTGCGAGTGCAGCAGAAGTGAATGAGACGGCTTATACAGAGGTGAGTGCAATGACGATGTGGACGGAGCCGGATATTCTCCGGGAAATTGATCTTCCCTCAGCCTCCAACCCGGCCAGCCTGAATGAATGGACAGCGTCGATGAGCGTAGATGAAAAGCTCTGGCTCGTTGGGAATCTGGAAAGCCAGGCGTTGTTTGGCTCAAAGGTGCACGTTCTTGAAAAAAAGAATGGATGGGTAAAAGTAGCAGCGGAAGGCCAGGAGACTCCAAGAAATGAATTGGGTTATCCCGGGTGGGTCCCGGAAGAACAAATAACCGAGAGTAATCGGATGGAAAAATTAGAAGATGAACCATTTGCTCTCATTACTTCTCCGACCGCAGAATTAACTTATGATAAAAAGGGGAGAAAAAATTACAAAGACCTGAGCTATAACACCCGTTTACCGGTTGTAAAGGAGCATCAGGGAGAAGTCTTGGTAGCTACCCCTTCGGACGGAAATAAGTGGGTTGATGCATCAGATATTGAAATATATGATAGCGAGGAAGATATTCCATCCCCTGGGGCGGAGGATATTATTGCAGACGGAAAACAGTTTCTCGGCCTTCCATACCTATGGGCAGGGATGTCAGGGTTTGGATTTGACTGTTCAGGGTTCACACATACTATTTTTGCCGCTAATGGCATAGAAATTCCGAGAGATTCCAGTGTACAGGCAGAGCAAGGTCATCGAGTAGCTAAAGAAGATCTGGAGCCGGGGGATCTTTTGTTTTTCGCCTATGATAATGGGGAAGGACGGGTCCACCACGTCAGTATGTACATCGGCGGTGGTGACATGATTCATTCGCCGAATTCCCGGAGCGCAGTTGAAATCGTAAATCTGGAAGATTCCGGGTATGCAGATGAGTATGCGGGTGCAAGAAGATATTTAGATAAATAATTCGAGATAAAAGAAAAGCGGGCCAGTCGCGGCCCGCTTATTTATTGTATTCCCTAATTTGTGTATTAATCTCGTGCATTTCCTTTTCAAGAATGTCGAGCTCGCGCATAATGCCGTCTGTGTTGCCTCCGAAAGATTCAAGTTTTTCCAAATCTCCCTGTATGCGTACATAATCTGATTTTAACATGTCCAACTTATGATCAAGTTCACGAAGAGTCATAGCAGCATCCGCCTCCATAATAAATTTGTGCATCTGTTTGCTATTTTAACTCAAAATCGTTATAATTTTAAATGAAAATCATTATCAATTTTATAAACGGCCTGGAATAAGATTAAGATTGCAGAAAAGAAAGGGGCTTGCGACGGTGGCAAGACTTCAAGCAGAGCAAGTAGACGTTTCTTACGAAAATAAACAAGTCCTGAAAAATATCAGCGTTGACATACCTGAAGGAAAAATTACTTCTATTATCGGGCCAAACGGCTGTGGGAAATCCACGATCCTGAAATCCCTGTCCCGTATACTGACCCCTGAAGAAGGCGGCGTGTACTTAGACGGCAAATCCATTCATGAAATGAAAACAAAAGATGTGGCCAAAAACATGGCAATGCTTGCTCAGACTCCGGATATTCCGCTTACGTTGACAGTGGAACAGCTGGTATCATTCGGCCGGCATCCGCATCGCAAGCGTACCCGGAAATTAACTTCAGAGGACCACGAGGCTATTCAGGGCGCCATGAAAGACACGGGAGTTTTAGAATTTGCGGGTCGCACGCTAGATTCCCTGTCAGGCGGACAGCGCCAGCGGGCCTGGATCGCAATGGCCCTTGCCCAGGATACGGACCTGCTGCTGCTCGATGAGCCGACTACTTACCTGGATATGGCCCATCAGCTTGAAGTTCTTGAACTGCTTCAAAAGCTGAATGAGAAAGAAAGCCGAACGATTGTAATGGTGCTTCATGATTTAAATCATGCTGCCCGCTTTTCCGATCATTTAATTGCCATGTGCAGCGGAGAAGTACAGTGTATTGGCTGCCCTAATGACGTTATTTGTAAAAATGTACTCAGGCAGGTATTTGGCATTGATGCCCATGTGGTAACCGATCCAAAGAGCGGCAAACCCCTTTGCATGACGTATGATTTAATCGAGCGCACCCCTGCTTCTGCCACGGACTTATCACAGACGAATTAAAAACAAGTAAAGCCAAGAACCCCTTCCGCGGGTTCTTGGCTTTCTTTCTGCATGATTATTACGATTTAGAGCTTCTGTGCATCAGCCATAAAAAGAACGGGGTACCGATCACAGCAGCCACGAGTCCCGATGGGATTTCATCAGGGGCGAGCACGGTGCGTCCGATCGTATCGGAAAACACAAGAAGAGAGCCGCCGATAAACAAAGCTACAGGAAAAATGCGCATGTAATCCTGCCCGACAAGCATACGGGCTAAGTGAGGCGCTACAAGTCCGATGAAGCCAATCGTGCCAACGGCAGCTACTGCCATGGCGGCACAGAAGGTGGCAAGCAGTACAGCGGTCCAGCGGGCAAAGGTTAAACGTTCTCCAAGAGCGATCGCTGTCTGGTCCCCGAGCGCAAGCACATTTAGGGAAGGCGCTAAATACCAGGCAAGCGGTATACTTACGGCAAGCGGGAGCAGCAGAAACTGCTGAAGCTCTTCGTAGCCAGTCGCATACGTACTGCCGGACAGCCATGTTAAAGCAGCGGCAGCGTTTAAATTAAAACGGGTTATCATAATTTGTGACAGGGCGCCGCCCACAGCAGACAGGGCGATACCGAGAAGCGCCAGTACAGCGGGGTGAAATTTAGTTTTCCAGGAGAAAAACAAAATCACACCTACCGCTGCGAAAGCCCCGGCAATAGCGCCAATCGGAATAAAGGCAGTTGGAATGTCCCTGAAAAGAAAAAGCACAAACAGAGCACCCGCGCCTGCTCCTGAAGTCACCCCGAGCACTGAAGGATCTGCGAGGGGATTGCGCAGAATACCCTGATACAGCATGCCGCTTAGTGCAAGCAGCATGCCAGCTGTAAGCGCCGTTAAAAGCCTTCCGAGCCTTAAGTCGAATATGATGAACCGCTGGCCGCTGCCTTCCTCTGTGAAGAGTGCCTGCCAGGTGTCCACAAAGCTGAAGCCTGTGGAGCCACTGGCTAATCCCGCATAAAAAACGAGGGCGGTAAATGTTACAGCACCTGTTAAAACGACAGGGTATTTCAGCTCCCGCCTTTTACGCCCGCCCCCAATAGCACTTTGCTGCTCTGTGCCGAAAAAAGAGCCCCGGTGCTTTAAAATCAGCCACACAAGAAACGGAGCGCCGACTATCGAGGTAACAGCACCAACAGGGAGCTCACTGAGGGAAGGGTCAACCGCTCTTCCAAGCACGTCGGCCCCGATGAGGAGCACGGCTCCCCAAAGCATGGAACCAAACAGAAGATTGGAATGAAGCTGATAGCCCATCAATCGTGTCAAATGAGGAGCTACCAGGCCGATAAATCCTATGGGTCCAACAACACTTACGACGATGGCAGTAAGACCTACGGCAAGAAAAAACATCAATGCCTGCGTAGCCCGTACGTTTTCTCCAAGTGTAGCCGCCTGGTTTTTACCGAGAAGCAGGATATCGAGGCGGGGAGCGTAAAAGAACACCAGAAATAAAAGCACAATCAGTACAGGAAACACAAAGCGGACTCCGCTCCAATCCTGCTGCACAAGAGTGCCATTTCCCCACAAGAACAAGCCGGCTGTCTGCACTTCAAAAAATATTTGCAGAACAGCGGTAAATGACGAAAAGGCGATAGAAAGCACAAGCCCGGCCAATGCCATCCGGACCGGTGTAGCTTCAAGTCCGCCGGCCATCGTAAACACCATCAATGCTGCCAAACACCCGCCGACAAACGCAGCAATGAATCCGCTTAGGCCCAGCCAGTCCGGCAGTATTGTAGCAAAAGCAACGATAAAGAAATAGGCTCCCGCATGGACGCCTAAGGTACTCGGCGCTGCCAGAGGATTTTTTGTGATAGTTTGAAAAATAACACCGGAAGCAGCTAAAGCTATACCAGAAAGTATGCCGATAACGATCCGCGGCAGATACACAGTCCGGAAAATACTGCTTTCTGTAGATTCGGTATTCTGAAGGAGATCCCACCAGAAACGAACTGAAAAAGTACCGGTGCTCTGCACAAGGTGAAGATATACTAGCAGCAAGAGAAGAGCTGCTCCGCTAGTATACAGCAGAACAGCTCTTGAAATGAAAGGCGAATTCATAATTACTCCTCATTTGTTAAAGCGTCTGCAACCTCTTCAGCGAATACTTCGGATGAAAGCGGACCGCCATAAGGCCATGTAGAGCTCGGAAGACGGTGAACATCATCGTTTTCGACGAAAGAAAGGCTGTTCCATACTTCATTATTATTCAGCGTTTCTTCAATATTATCACGATCGCCTTCCGGTGTGGGGATATCTATAAACGTCTGGTCCTGATAATCCTCGAGAGCGTCGACGCCTGTTTCGGTATAGCCGTATTCTTCAAACTGTTCAGCCTCATAGGCATTCTCGACACCAATCTGGTCCATCGTCTGGGCGGCAAGCGAATTGTCGGCAAACAGACGGAAAGTAACATTTTCATTTGCCAGATAAGAAAGGGAAAGCAGTACTTCTTCATTATCCTGGCCAGCGTCTTCAATTTCTGTTGACAGGTCGTCGTAGGTGCTGTCCAGATCATTTAATACCTGCTCCGCCTGGTCTTCCTCTCCAACAGCTGTGGCGATGCTCTCAAAGGTTGATTCCATCTCCTCGTACTGATTGCCTTCTCCTTCTGGAGGATATGGATTATACATCAGCGTCGGTGCAATTTCTTCAAGCTCTTCTTTGATATCTTCATGACGGTAGCCGGCAGTGATAATCAAATCGGGTTCAAGTTCGGCAATGCGCTCGAGGCTTGGCTCCTGTCTCGTCCCAACGTCCTGCACATCTCCGGAAGGAGCGGGCTCGATATCGGATAAATAATCGTTATAGCCGTCCAGGTCAGCAATACCGGCAGGCTGCATACCCAGAGCGAGCAAGTCTTCTGCATACACCCATTCAAGGGCGACTACATCTTCTGGTGTTTCCTCGAGTGTTACTTCGTTGTCATACCCATCTGTTACCGTCACAGATTCGCTGTTTTCAGAAGATTCCTCATTGCTGCCGGATTCCTCCGAGCCGCTGCTGTCGTCTGAAGAGCTGCATGCAGCAAGTGAAAGCGATAAAGCGGGTATCGTTAAAAATGTTAAAAAAGTCTTTTTATTCATATGTATATCCCCCTAATTGAAAAAGATTATCAATATCAACAAACCCGACTTTACTATAAAAGGGGGAGGAATTCAATAAAAACAAGAAATTTTTCTTATTTATTATTCATTATTTTGGTCATAAAACCGGGCAGTAATTTCTTTCATTCTATTTTTATTTTTACCCATATCACCTTTGCCGAGCCTTGAAGCCGAACGGAAATGGACGTGCCCATGATTTCCGAAATAAAATACGACGTCATCCTTGAATTTAAGTACCGGGGTCGTGAATACAGCCGAAATATAGTTATCATCCTCATGAACAATTTCCGCATACTTCTGCTGCTGAATGATATGTCGAATAGTGCTTTTCGCTGTTTCCGGGCTGCCTGAATACTGGATGGGCTCCATGTAATGACGTTTATCTTCAGGGGAGCTCATGGTGGAAACGCAATTTGGACTGTTAGGGCAGGGGGAGAGCATAAATAACATCCTTTCGCGGTAGAATTTTATATACAATATTGTGTACACTGTAAACAGATGATTAGATTTAGATCAGCGTTATTCTCTTTCCCGAAAAAATAAAGCGTTAATCGGAAGCAGGAAGGGAAGGGAAAAGGAAGAAAGGAGTGGATCGCAGATGGTGAAAGTAAGCCAGGTGAGTGAAAATATTATTAAGGTGCACATGAAAGTAGGTATTACCATCAGCGCCTGGGTCGTGAAGCATGAGAACGGATCAATCATTATCGATACGGGCATCCGGCCAATGGCGCCGAGAATTTTAAAAGAAGCAGCGCGTTTTGGACGGGTTCAGATGATTTTATTAACCCACGGTCATCCGGATCATGTAGGCGGACTCGCTTATATTCAGGATAAAGTAAATGCACCTGTTTATATTCATGGGCTCGAGATTCCTTACATAACGGGGGAAAAACCTTATCCTAACCGTAAAAAACCGACCGATTATACAAAAGGATTTTCTGTAAAGCAGCTGCCGGGGGACAGCCGTGGCGTTTTTCATTCCATGATGGGAATTGATCCATATTTTACGCCGGGGCACTCGCCGGGTCATACCGCTTATTATCATAAAAAAGATGATGTGCTGATCACTGGCGACATGATTACTTCTAAAAATGGACGTATAGGCCCTCCAATGAAACAGTTTACTGCTAATATGGACCGGGCGATGCGAAGCACGAAAACTATACAGAAAGTGGCTCCTGGAAAATTATCAATCTGTCACGGAGAAGATCTGGAGTATTCGCAGCATCTTTACAGCGCCTTCGTAAATGAATACCAGTCTAAAGTATAGGGGGCACGGTTATGTACAATGAGTCTTTAATGAAGCGGGCGGTCCAGCTGGCCCAGAGGGTAAAAAAAGAAGGAGAAGGGGATCCTTTTGGGTGTGTCATTGTCCGGAACGGGGAAATAGTGGCAGAGGAAGGGAACAAAACGTTTAAAACCTTCGATCCGACGACTCATGCTGAGCTCGAAGCAATAAGGACCGCTTCGCGGCTCTTAGAAACTACGGATTTAAGTGACTGCGAGCTGTATACGAGCGGTGAGCCGTGCCCAATGTGTGAAGCTGCCATCAATTGGAGCGGCATTCCGGTAGTATACACGGCAAAAACAGCAAAGGAGGCCGAACAAGCCGGCCTCCTTCCAGTGCCCGAAGCAACCTACGAGATGCAGTACAAACCACTTCAGGATAAAACACTCGATCCATACCTTAAAAAGTAGACCGGGGCGATTAAAGCAGAAAAAAACGAAAATAAATAAGTATGCCCAGGTAGATAATTAATAATAATGCAGACATGAGCAGAATAAACCACATGTATAAAAGCGGCACGTGATGTGACTGCTTTTTTATTGTGATTGCAGCGAGGGTTGTTGTTGTTCCGAGCGTAAGCAGAATCAGCACGACCAGCCAGGTGGCAATGGATGGCCACGGTAGAAAATAAACAAAGGGCATAAGCATCAGCAGTACACACATTGTATAAAACGCATAAAGCGATGTTTTATACAGGCGTGTGTCCTTTTGACGCTCTTTGTGCTGCCGCCGCCGGTCCAGTCTACTGTTTGATTTTTCCCCATTCGCGGAAGCAGGCTGAAGTGTCTGCTTAACACGGTCCCACAGCTTTTTCGGGGTGAATGCTCTCCATTTTGATGAACTTCCCATTTTTCATGCTCCTAAAGGCAGGCGGAAAACATCAGCATTACGGCTGGCGTGTGAGGCCCATAAACGTTTGCAAAAATGATTTCCAGTTACGGTTTCTGCCATAGTAATAGTCGATGATCTGCGAAAGTGATTCGAACTTTCCTTCATAAGGATACCATAAAATTTCGCTGTTCATACTCCCTCTTGCACTCATAACGGACGTTTCAATACTGAATGAACGCATGCCTGCGGTGGAGTGGTAGGATCCAATGCCGCTCTGTTTCGTGCCTCCATAAGGAAGGTAGTGATTGGCAGCGTGGGATATTACATCATTGATCATGAAGTTGCCCGTGCGGACCTTTGCAGTGAAGTTTGCCGCAAGCTCCTGATCGGAAGTGAAAATGGATCCGCTCAGACCGTAAACGGTATCGTTGAACAGCTCGAGCGCCTCGTCTATTGTAGAATAGGTCCGTACTGAAAATACAGGACCGAAAGTCTCTTCCTTCCATACCCGCATTTCTCCGGTTACTCCAGTCAAAACAACCGGTTCGATTGTCAGGGTTTGGTCGTCCCACTGTTCCGGAGGTTTCCCGGCTATTTGTTTGGCCCCCTGGTCAAGTGCTTCCTGGACCTGGCTGTAGACAATATCCCACTGCTTTTTTGTCGTCATCCGACCGATTTCATACTCCTTGTCGCCATCCCGGCGCAGACCGGCGATGGTACTACGTACACTGTTCAAAAATTCCTCCTGAACCTCTTCGTGCACTATCACGCGCTCGACAGATAGACAGACCTGGCCACTGTTCATGAAAGCCCCCCAGGAAGCAGCATTCGCCGCCCGTTCCACGTTTGCATCCTCATGAACGACCATAGCATCCTTTCCGCCCAGTTCGAGGGTGGTAGGGATCAAATGCTCGGCGGCCTGCTTCTGGATAACCTTTCCTGTCGCGACCGAGCCCGTGAAATGAATGTAGTCCGGCTGCTGCTCAATCATTAAGCGTCCAGTTTCAGCTCCGCCGTGAAGGACTTGAAAAACTCCCTCAGGAAAAAGCCCCGAGATTTTTTCAAGAAGAAGGCTCGCAAGCGGCGTTTCTGCGGAAGGCTTTAAAAGCACGCAGTTTCCTGCGGTCAGAGCTTCGACAACAGGGATAAGAGAAAGCTGAAACGGAAAATTCCATGGAGAGATAATAGCAATTTTTCCTCGGGGCTTCCGGATAATTGATGAATTTTTACCCATGAAAATCATTGGGGTTCTGACCCGCTCACGGTTGAAAAGGCCGGGAGCTTCTTTTTCAATGTGGCGCAGTGCTTCAAGCACTGGAATGACTTCAGAACCCATGGCTTCAATAGGTGGTTTTCCTGTAGCGGAGGAGATAATGTCAGCAATCTCTTCGCGAAGCTCGCTAATAGTAAAACGAAGCAGCTGTATGTAGCTCAGCCGTTTCTCTATAGGCAGAGAAGCCCAGGGAGCGAAAGCATCATCGGCCTTTTGCCAGGCGGCCAGTATTTCTTCTTCATTAGATGAATGAACGGTTGTTGAATCCAATGTTGACACCCTTTCTGAATCAAAATAATAAGTATAGTACTCCGTTCCCTAATTGGGGGTAATCATAACAGAAGTTACGGAAAAGAAACCGTTGTCGTTCCAAAAGGTGCCAGGCGTCTTTTCCGTGGTGAAGGACGCTTTATTTATCAAAGCCGTATCGGATAAAGCGGGAGATATCTTTCGCAACACCAATATCCCAAAGAATAATAAATAGAACCAAAATGGCAGGCCCCGCCAGCAGACCAACAGCTCCAAACATTTGCAGGCCGGCAAACAGGGAAATCAGCACGGCGAGCGGATTCAGATTCATGCTCGAAGAGAGCACTTTTGGCTCGATAATCTGCCGGACAATCATTGTAATGGTGTAAAGGATCAATAGACCGAGCCCAAGACCGAAATTGCCCGTCAGAATCAGATACACTCCCCAAGGAATTAAAATAGTGCCGGTGCCCAAATAAGGAAGAAATTCAGCGACACCAACGATGGCCGCAAGCCAGTAAGCTCCTTCGACTCTCATGATAAGAAGGCCGATTAGCACAATAACGCCCGTCACAAGCATAAGGATCAGCTGTGCCCGGATGTAGCCGAACACTCTCGCCCACATGGCCTGATAAAAAGCTTTCAACCGCTCAATAACAAAGGGAGGCAGGGCCAATTTCATTTTCCCGGCGTATCGATTCCAGTCTTTTCCAATAAAATAAATAGCGAGTATGATAAATAACAGGACAATCAAAAGCGTAGGGATACCTAAAATTAATTGGGTCAAAGCGTCGGCGATGGTTTGGGCGACCGAGCCAAGGCCAGAGCCGAGCTGGCTCCCGAGCTGGGCTATCCCCTGATCTACAGAAGACTGACCGCCAATGCCGGAAGCGGCTCCGGTGGCTCTTTCCCAAAAGGGAAGGATGTTTTCATTGTAAAAATTTTGCATCTGCTGAAAGGTATTCTCCATCCATGTGGGACCCTTCTCAGCGATCACATTGAATATTTCAATTGAAAGAAAGATCAGTCCGGTAATAATGCCTCCAACGATACTTAAAGTAAGAAGGAGCCCGACAAGGGCAGCTATCCCATTTGGCAGTCGCAGTTTATAATGAAGCCATCTCGTAAGCGGCATAAGCATCCAAGCGAAAAAAGCAGCGATCCAGAACGGATACGTATAGGAAAAAATCTTGCCAATCGCCCATGCGAGGGCGAAAGCGGCTATTATAACGATGACAAACCTTAAAATCATCCAGCCGGTCGTTTGTTTCATGGGCCATTCCATTCCTTTCCTTTGGCGGACATACTATCCATCTTTTCTTATTATAACCTTCCCACTATAAAAAGGAATCTACACGTTTTTTTAAATATTCCCGAAAAGGGAGGCGGATATACTTTTGATGAATGGTTCTTTAGGGTAATTATAAGTTAGAATGACAGTAGTGGCTTATACTTTAGGAACAGACAGGGGAGGAAGCAGTATGGATATTAACGGAAAAGTCTTTTTACTGCCGGGCGGTGCATCCGGACTTGGCGGTGCTACGGCGAATATGCTTGTAGAAAACGGTGCGAAGGTGGTTATCGCCGATTTTGAGGTGAGACCCGGAAGAAAAAGAGCAAAAGAGCTTGGGGACAGCGCCATTTTTATTGAAATGGACGTTACTTCAGATGAAAAAGGAAAAGCAACTATTGATGAAACAATAGAAACGTTCGGGCGTATTGACGGAGTAGTCAATTGCGCAGCTCTCGGACTTGCAGAGAAGATTTTGAATAAAAAGAATTCGCATTCCCTGGAGCATTTCAACCGCGTTATTCAGACGAATCTGGTTGGAACGTTTAATATGCTCCGGCTCGGTGCAGATGCGATGAGACATAATGAACCAAATGAACAGGGAGAAAGAGGCATCATTATTAATACATCTTCGATCGCAGCCTACGAAGGCCAGGTCGGCCAGGCTGCCTACAGTGCCTCTAAAGGAGGCATATGGAGCCTGACGGCGCCGGCGGCCAGAGAGCTTTCAGATTTTGGCATACGCGTCATGGCTATCGCTCCGGGCTTGTTCGAAACTCCTTTTTATATGTCCTTTCCGGAAAAAGCGAGACAGACGCTGGGACAGAACGTTCCTTTTCCAAGAAGGCTCGGGTTTCCGAATGAGTACGCCTCGCTTGTGAAAGAAATTATCCAAAACACGATGTTAAACGGGGAAACTATCCGTTTGGACGGCGCACTCCGTATGCCTCCGAAATAAAAAAGTACCAGCGTCCGCAGTCGGACGCTGGTACTTTTCGTTTATGGCAGCGGAATGCCGCTTTATTACTGCTCCGGAAAGCACAGTTCATAAAAGTTACACCGCTTGCAGGCGAAGGTGTTGGTCGTTTTTTTGAAATACTCGAGCGGCAGTGGTTTATTGGCTTCTTTGTCCTCAAGGAAGCCGGCCATACGCTCCACGCTCTGGACGAGCAGCTCTCTGACTTCCTGAAGAGTGGAATGATCAAGCTTGTGTTCGACACTGGTGCCTTCGAGCAGATATTCATTCCGCACGACGATATCCTCGAGCGCTGTTTCCGGGTAGTAGTCAAGGACGTACTGCGCATACAGCGCAAGCTGATACGGATCTTCTTCTGTCTGCAGGCCGGTTTTCCAGTCCACGATTACCCATTTATTGTTTTCTTCATCTTTATAAAGAAAATCAAGAACGGCAAACACCTTTGTGTTTTCAAGGCTCATCGTGCGGAGTTCTTCCGATTCGAGGTAATAGGTGGGCCGGTCAGAAGTAAGCTCGAGTAACGTGTCACAGGTTAAAATGTGCTCTACTACAGCCTCAAGACGGTCCTGAATTTTTTTAATTTTCTCCGCGGGCAGCTTTTTCTCTTCTCCGTAGTAAATTTCATGGAGCATTGTCGTATGTTTCGGTTTTTTACGCCACTGTTCGACATTTTGGGTAGAATCGATAAATCCTGCGTTCAGACGGGTACGGATCGTTTCTTTCAAAGTGTCTTTTGTCGGCAGATGGCCATCAGTTAAATATTTTTTCAGCGTTTCTTCCACTAAATCATGCACAATAGACCCAAACAGCATTTCGAGATTAGTTAAATTTTTCAACCGGTAGACATGACGCGGAAAAGGATCCGCATTACGCAGCCAGCCGTTGTGTGAGGAGTAATACTGGTGGGCATACTGTCGTTCGCATTGAAGCAGCGTTTTATGCCTCGACAGCGACCAGGAAAACTCCGGATAATCCCGTATAGTAAACAGGAGAAATCACTCCTTTGATTTGTCTTTACCTTGCTCCTGATACCATTTTAACGGTGACGACGGGCAAAGTCGATAAAACGGAACTTATCCGAACGGTGCCTGGACTCGGTGTACTGAAATAATTCTGCATTATCGAGATACACATAGTTTCGGACGACTGCAATACTCGAATCCGGGTAAAGATCAAGAAGCTGCTTATCTTCTTCCGTCGGCTTTTCAATAGTAATTTCCTTACGCGCAAAGCTGATTACAAGCTTCAGTTTATTCTCCACGTAGTCATAAATGGAATCGGCGCAAATGTCTTCGGTGAGACCAGGCACCCAGCGCTCAAGCAGGTAGTCAATGTCGAGCACAATGTTTTCGCCATCCATTTTCCGCTGGCGTTTTACTTCCCAGACCTGCTCCGTTTCCTGAACCTCGAGCGCATGCTGAAGCGCCGGGGGCACAGTAGAGAGAGTTAAGGAATGCACATGGGTTTTACTGTTGCTGCCGGTCTGTTCCGCCAGCTCTTTAAAGCTGACAAGCCCGGAAACGGGAAAATCGAACCTGCCAGTTTCAAGCACGACGGAGCCCTTGCCCTGTATTTTTTGAATATACCCGTGCTCGGAAAGCAGATTCAGGGCTTTTCGAATCGTCTCCCGTGACGTGTCATACATAGAAGTAAGCTCATGCTCAGAAGGAAGCAGGGCATGAGGCTGAAACTGCTCATTGCGGATGCCTCGTGCTATTTCTTCATAGATGTCTAGATATTTTCTTTTTGTGCTCATGCTCGTTACACCCCAGGACGGCTATTTTTGATAATGCAGAACGATTGTTTCATAAGGCTGCAGACTGTCAGCTTCCAGGGAAAAGCTATCCCGTTTGTAATTGGTGACAAAGACAGTGCCCGCCACTTCTTTTCGGGGAAGATCCAGCCTGCCGGCCTGAATCGTATCAGATGAGAAATTACTTATAACGAGTAAGGCTTCATCTTCGTCCTCGCGTGTGTAGGCGAAAAGAGAAGGGTGATCCGGCAGATAAAGCTGGTAATTCCCGGTCGTCAGGATTTTGTAATCCTTGCGGAGCTGAATTAATTTTTTGTAAAAATGATACACAGATTCCGGATCGTTTACCGCTTCTTTGGCATTAATGAACGTATAATTTTCCGGCACCGGCAGCCACGGCTCGACTTCACTGAAACCGGCATTTTTCGATCCGTCCCACTGCATCGGCGTACGTGCGTTGTCCCGGGAGCGGGCCTGAATGACAGCGAACGCTTCCTCAGGGCTTTTTCCCTGCTTTTGCATAATATCATAATAGTTGATGGTTTCCACATCACGGTAGTCGTTAATGGAGCTGTAGGAAGGGTCCGTCATCCCAAGCTCCTCGCCCTGATAGACGTAAGGGGTTCCGCGCATACAGTGCATGGTTGCTGCGAGCATCTTTGCCGATTCTACGCGGTACTTGCCGTCGTCGGCGTATCTGCTTACAATGCGGGGCTGGTCATGGTTACACCAGAACAGCGCGTTCCAGCCACCGCCTTCATACATACCGCTTTGCCAGTCCGATAACGTTTCTTTTAATTGCACAAAATTGAATTCGGGCAGGGTCCATTTTTCTCCTCCGGGGTAATCCGCTTTTAAATGATGAAAATTAAAGGTCATGCTCAGTTCTTCCCGGTCCGGGCGGGTGTATTTGATGCAATGGTCGATCGTTGTGGAGGACATTTCTCCGACCGTCATAGCTCCGTGCGGGGCAAATACGTTTTGATTCATTTCATGCATCCACTCGTGCACTCTCGGCCCGTCCGTATAAAACCGGCGGCCATCGCCGATATCGTCATTTGGAAACCGCTGATCCTTTGAAATTAAATTGATGACATCGAGCCGGAATCCATCAATACCTTTATCGAACCAGTAGTGCATCATGTCGTACAGCTGACGGCGCAGTTCTTCATTTTCCCAGTTCAAATCGGCCTGACTGACGTCAAACAGATGCAGGTAGTACTGGTTTGTCGGCTCATGCCACTGCCATGCAGATCCGCCAAATTTAGACACCCAGTTGTTTGGCACGTCTCCTTCTACAGGGTCCTTCCAAATGTAATAGTCGCGGTAAGAGCTCGCGGCATCTGACGAAGCAGCCTGAAACCAGGCATGGTCTGTGGAGGTATGGTTAATAACGATATCCATAATAATCTTCATGCCCTTAGCATGAGCTTCAGTCAACAGACGCTCGAAGTCCTCCATCGTTCCATATACATCGTAAATATTATAATAATCGCTGATATCGTATCCATTATCCTTTTGAGGAGAAGGGTACACAGGATTTAGCCATAAAACATCGATTCCTAGATCCTGAAGGTAATCAAGCTTTTCGATAATACCGGGGAGATCGCCTACTCCGTTCCCGGTCGTATCGTTAAAGCTTTTAGGGTAAATCTGGTAAATAACTGCGCGTTTCCACCACGGTTCCATTCTGCTCATCCTTTCGCATATATGCTGTATGGAGCAAAGGCGCCTGCCAAGTGGACCAGCAGACGCCTGAATTCATTAGTTAAACTTCTACTTTGCGAATACGCCCATAGAGATAGGTTAATACAATCGGGAGGATAATGACAATCAGCATTCCGATAAAGAACACTCCCCAGTCTCCCGGACGGATGGAAAAGATGCCGGGAATACCACCGACGCCGACAGCAAAGGCCAGGACGTTATTAATACTGATAAACGTTGCTGCGATGGCAGAGCTGATGAGCGCACAGAAGAATGGGAACCGGTACTGCAGGTTGACCCCGAATAATGCCGGCTCGGTAACGCCAAGGTACGCCGAAAGGCCGGCGGAGCCTGCGAGCCCCCGCATGTTCTGATCTCTCCAGGCTAAAATCATTATACCGACAGCAGCAGAGCCCTGGGCGATGTTGGAAAGAGCAAGAATCGGCCATAAGAAGGTGCCGTCAGTTGAAGCTGTAAGCTGCAGGTCCACCGCAAGGAATGTATGATGGAGCCCGGTAATAACAAGTGGTGCATAAAGGAGACCGTAAAGCAGGCCGCCAAGCCATGCGTATTGATCAAAGGTCCACAGGAAGAAGTCGGTAATCGCGTTCCCAAGACCAAATGTAACCGGTCCGATAATAATAAAGGTAAAGAACCCGGTAACAAGCAGAGCGATCGGTGCCACCAGCAGCACCTGGATGGAGTCAGGAATTCGTTTCCTAAGAAAGATTTCAATCTGTGCCAGTACATAAGAGGCTACAAGCACTGGAAGTACCTGACCCTGATAGCCGACCTGCTCAACGTTCCAGCCAAATAAATCCCAGGTTGGAACTTCATTGTTTGCACTTGCATCACCATAAGCATATGCGCTTAAAAGCTCCGGGTGAACGAAAATTAACCCGAGTACAATACCGAGGAGGGGACTGCCTCCAAACCGCCTGACTGCCGACCACCCTATGAGAACAGGAAGGAAGTTAAATGAAGCGTTTGCAATGATAAAAATAATTTCAGAAAAACTGGTCCACTGCGGATATACTTCGATGACAGCTTCGTCGAAAAATATGCCGGGGCCGGTTAACAGGTTATTTAAACCAAGCAGCAGCCCTGCAGTGATAATGGCGGGAAGAATCGGAATGAAAATGTCAGCGAGCAGGCGAATAAACCGCTGAAACCCATTCTGTTTTTTGCCGGATTTCTGCTTTTCGCTGGTATCGCTTTCAGAATCTTCGTCTCCTGCACGGCCGCCGCTTTCTTCAGAACGGCCTGTAACGCTCATCAGCTCTTTATACACTTTGTCTACTGTGCCCTGGCCGATGACGACCTGGTACTGGCCTCCGGAGGCAAAAGCTCCCCGTACAAGCTCGAGGTTTGTGAGCTTTTCCTTGTCAACTTTTTCTTCGTCGTACAAAACGAATCGCAGTCTTGTCACGCAGTGGGTGACTGTTTCTATGTTTTCATTGCCTCCCACGGCTTCTACAATCGTTTCCACGGCTTCCTTTGTGATTTTTGCCATTTTTGTTCCCCCTTAAATGAATGCATTTGAAAACGATACCAATTTATAAATTCACTTTAACTTGTATATACAAATTAGTCAATATAATTATCAATGTGAAAAAGGTTTTTATTAAACGAAAAATAGGAATACTAATAAAAAACCCTTTAATGGAGCGTGAAAGCATGGAACAGCTGATAACACTTGATCAAACAGAAACGTTATACGGAACGCTCACCGTGCCTGAGAACGGGTATGAAAAAGTCCCTGGTGTGCTGATAATTGGGGGGAGCGGTCCTGTAGACCGCGATGGAAACGCCCCGGGGATGAAATTAAACATTTATAACCAACTGGCGGCCTGGCTTGAAAAGCAGGGCATAGCGGCGCTGCGCTATGATAAGAGAGGCACAGGGAGCAGTGAAGGAGATTTCCTTGAGACGGGGCTGCAGGATTTAATCGAAGATGGTGCTGCTGCGGTGCGTCTTTTGAAAATGATCCCTGAAATTGATGAAGAGAAAATTTTCATTCTCGGTCACAGCGAAGGCGGGGCGATTGCTCCAAAAGTGGCTGAAAAAGAAAAGGTACAGGGGCTGATGGCACTCGCATCGTCGCCTAAGCCACTGTTTGATATTTTACTCGAACAGGGAGAATCGGTAGAAAGGGAAATAAGTGAGGGGAAAGGGATCTTTTACCGTGCATTGAAGACGGGGAAAGTAAACAAGCGGATGATCAAAAAGCAGCATAAAGTGCTCAAGGAGCTGCTTGATGAAGAGGCTTCAAAAAAATATAAAAATGTAAACGTAAAATGGTTTCAGGAGCACGCTGACTATGACCCGCGAGAGGCCTTTCACCGCATGCGCATCCCCGTGATTGCCGTAAATGGCGGCAAAGATGCCCAGGTGAAAGCGGAAGACGTCAGTGCAATTGCTCAGCATACAAGCGGTCCGGTGGAGGCTTATGTAGTCGAAGAGATGAATCATATTCTCAGACACCAGCCGGAAGAGTTTTCGATTATGAAAACGCATCGCAGGTACTTAAAACAGCAGAACGACAATCTGTCCCACGAACTGCTGGACCACCTGTACCCGTGGCTGCAAAAACAGATACAGTAGTAAACACTTGAAAAATCTATTATCGAATATAAAAGAATCGTCCCCGGGCTATTAGGCCAGGGGACGATTCTTTGATTATTACATAGAAGCTTTCTGCAGACTGTTGATCATTGCCAGCGATTTACCGGTACCAATCGCGACAGCCTCAAGAGGTGATGATGCAAGGTGGACCGGTACTACAATCTGGCGGCTCAGCCACTCTTGAAGGTCGTTCAGTAGCGCGCCCCCGCCAGTAAGCACAATTCCCTGATCGACGATGTCCCCGCTCAGTTCCGGCGGACACTGCTCAAGAGTAACGCGAATGGTTTCCAGAATCTGCTCGAGGGTTTCTGTGATAGCCCGGTGGATTTCCGGTGACTCGAGAGTAATGGTTTTTGGCAGCCCGTTCACAAGGTCTCTGCCCCGGATTTCCATCGTACGGACTTCACCGTCAGGGATAGCGGAGCCGATCTCCATTTTGATATTTTCAGCGGTCCGTTCGCCGATCAGCATGTTGTATTCCTTGCGGACATGCTGGGTAATGCTTTCATCCAGATGGTCTCCGCCGCGGCGGATCGCCCGGGAGGAAACAATGCCGCCGTAGGAAATAATGCCAACCTCTGTCGTGCCCCCGCCAATATCGACGATTACGTTCGCTTTAGGTTCATCTACAGGCAACTCTGCCCCGAGCGCCGCTGCAATTGGTTCTTCGATTAAGGAAACAGATTTAGCCCCGCATCCAAGCACTGCGTCCCGGATAGCCCGGCGTTCTACGGAAGTGGAATCACACGGCGTACATACTACGACCTTCGGTTTGCGGAGAGTAAAGCCTGCTTCTTTTTGAATTTTTTTCATGATATGCGAAAGCATTGCGGATGTAATATCATAATCTGCAATAACGCCTTCTTTCATCGGACGGGTCGCGATAATATTGGCCGGAGTTTTTCCAACCATTTCTTTTGCTTCTGTACCTACAGCGTAGACTTCTTTTGTGTCGATATGAAGCGCTACAACGGAAGGCTCGTTAAGAATAATGCCTTTTTCTTTCGTGTAAACAAGAATATTTGCGGTTCCCAAATCAATACCAATTTCTGTTAATGCCATTTTATTTACTCACCTTTTCCGGGTTATTAGTCTCTAGTATTTCATTGTAGAGGAGTGGAGACACTTAAATAAGGGTCTAAGGTCACGTAAAAAATGAGTAATTTCCCATTTTTACGAAAAAAATCATCTGAATTAATAAATTAAGTCCACGACTTCATCAATGGAGATAGCTCCAAAATACGTATACAGATCAAACTGCGATAATGTTTTGTAGATGGCATCGCGTTCATATTTCGTACCCTGAAGTGCTTCCTGGAGATCCTCTACGTTCCCGGTACCAAAAAAGTCACCGTATATTTTCGTTTCCTGAATCACGCCTTTTTTGACGTTGAAGCGGATGTCGAGCATGCCGGCATCGAATTTTTTGCTGCGGTGAATATCAAAAGCCGGGGACTTGCCGTAGTTCCAGTCCCAGTTGCTGTAACGTTCCTCGGATATCTTATGAATTTCCTTCCAGTCCTCATCGGTCAGGCGGTACTGCTCGATGTCTTCGTCGCTTCCAAAAATATAGCGAAGAATGAGCTGTTTGAAGGCTTCTACGGACAATGGCTCATCCAAAAACTCATTGATATTTCCTACACGGCTCCGAATGGACTTGATCCCTTTCGAGCGGATTTTTTCGTCTTTTACATTCAGCGCAGCTACGACGTTTTCAATTTCTGAATCGAGCATCAGGGTGCCGTGGCTGAACATTCTCCCTTTTGTGGCAAACTGGGCATTGCCGGAAATTTTTTTCCCGTTCGCCTGTAAATCATTACGCCCCGACATTTCGGCCGGAACCCCTATATTATTCAAAGCATCGACGATCGGCTGAGTGAATTTTTGGAAATTTTGAAAGCTGTTGCCATCATCTTTGGTTAAAAAGCTGAAATTCAAATTGCCTAAATCGTGATATACTGCCCCGCCGCCGGAAAGGCGCCGTACCACCTGAATGTTGTGCTTCTCCACATAATCGGTGTTGATTTCTTCAATTGTATTTTGATTTTTCCCAATAATAATGGAAGGTTTATTTACATAAAAAAGCAAATACATTTCGTCTTTGTCGAGATCCATGTTTTTTAAAGCAAATTCTTCAATGGCTAAATTGATTCTTGGGTCATTAATGCCTTCATTATCAATAAATTTCATTCGTAACCTCCTAAAAATTGTGCGCTGAACCGATGCTGCTCTTAAAAGTAAGATCCTTTTATATTATGCCATAAATACTGATGTGAAAGCTAATGCTAACAGGAAATAGAATGACCGGGAAAAATCCCCTATGAATAATCCCTAGTTAAACGATTTGTATTGTTGACTTTGCAAAAGGAAGCCACTAAAATATACTGTAAGCTAATAAACCTGATAAACTTACTAAGGATTTCAAAGACTTTAAAATAAGATTTTCATTTTTTATAGAAACAGGTACAATATTAAAGTGAAAGGGATGGAAGCGCATGATAGTATATGATTCCCTGCAGACAAATGAATTGGAGCAAGTGAATAACGAAGTGCTGGAAGGAAAAAGTGCGCTTGAAGTTATCCGCTGGGCCTACGGCGAATACGGCGATGATTTAGTATACGCATGCAGTTTCGGAGCTGAAGGAATTGTATTGATCGATTTAATCAGCCAGGTGAAACCAGATGCAACCATCGCTTTTCTCGACACCCAGTTTCATTTTAAAGAAACGTATGATGTAATTGATGCAGTTCGTGATAAGTATCCGGAGTTAAATATTAAAATGCTGAAGCCGGAACTTTCGCCTAAACAACAGGCGGCCCAGGAAGGCGATAGACTCTGGGAAACAGATCCGGACCGCTGCTGCAGTATTCGGAAGCTGCAGCCCCTCGAAAACGAATTGAGCCAGTACGGCGCCTGGATGTCCGGCCTGCGCAGGTCGCAGTCACTTACGCGTCGCAACACGCAGTTTGTAAACGAAGATAAGCGGTTTGAATCGATTAAAATTTGTCCTCTAATCCACTGGACGTGGGATGATATCTGGGCCTATATCGAAGACAACAGCCTTCCTTACAATGAACTGCACGAACAGAATTATCCAAGTATCGGCTGTGTACAGTGCACTGCAAAGGTGCTCGAAGGCGAAGACCTTCGCAGCGGACGCTGGACAGGAAGCGGAAAAACAGAATGCGGCCTGCACCGCTGATGAATTAAGATGAAGAAGGGACGATGATCATGGCTTTAAGCACACCGCACGGTGGGAAATTAGTAAATCGTAAGGACTTGAACAAAGACGTTTCATCCATTCAAAAACAAATTGAGCTTGATGAGGTCGCTTTATCTGACCTTGAACTGCTTTCAAACGGAGCATTCAGTCCGCTTGAAGGCTTCATGAGCGAAGAGGACTACAACTCGGTGGTTTCTTCGATGCGCCTTGCGGACGGCACAGTCTGGAGTATTCCTATTACCCTTCCGGTTACGAAGGAAAAAGCGGAGGAATTGAAAGCAGGAGAGGAAGCCCTTCTGGTTTTTGACGGAGAAACGTACGGTACGATTGAACTTGAAGGATTCTATGCTCCGGATAAAACGCGGGAAGCAAGAGAAGTATACCGCACCGAAGAAGAAGCCCACCCCGGCGTAAAGAAAATGTACGATCGTCCGGACACGTATGTTTCCGGTAAAATTACGCTTGTAAAAGAAATCAGCCACGAACAGTTTGAAAACTATTATCTGGACCCGGAAGAAACGCGTAGCGCGTTTGAAAGCCGCGGCTGGAATACCGTAGTCGGTTTTCAGACGAGAAACCCTGTTCACCGGGCGCATGAATATATTCAAAAAGCAGCGCTTGAAACCGTGGACGGCCTGTTTTTAAATCCGCTTGTCGGAGCAACAAAATCAGATGATATTCCTGCCGATGTGCGTATGGAAAGCTATGAAACCATTCTTGATGAATATTACCCTGAGAACCGGACGTTTTTAGCCGTATTTCCTGCTGCTATGCGCTACGCCGGGCCGAGGGAAGCAATATTCCATGCCATGGTCCGGAAAAATTACGGCTGCACCCACTTTATTGTGGGCCGTGACCATGCTGGTGTCGGTGACTATTACGGCACGTATGACGCTCAGGAAATTTTCTCCGAATTTACGTTTGAAGAACTTGGCATTCAGCTGCGCTTCTTTGAGCATTCCTTCTACTGCCTGAAATGTGAAAACATGGCAACAGCCAAAACGTGCCCGCACGACAAAGCTGACCATGTCATTCTTTCCGGTACGAAGGTGCGCGCCATGCTGACCAATGGCGAAATGCCTCCAAAAGAGTTCAGCCGTCCGGAGGTCGTGGAAGTATTAATCCGCGGCATGCAGCGCCAGACTTCCAATTCATAAACGACAGGAGGAAAACGATGGGGTCTAAATCCACCGATATCGTCTGGCACGATGCCTCGGTATCTAAAGAAGAACGTCAGGAAAAAAATAAGCATCAAAGCTTTGTGCTATGGTTTACCGGTCTTTCCGGATCCGGTAAATCCACGCTCGCAAACGCCGTTTCCCGGAAGCTTTTTGAACGGGGCAGTCATACCTACGTGCTCGACGGAGATAACGTCCGCCACGGCCTGAATAAGGACCTTGGCTTTTCTCCGGAGGACCGGACAGAAAACATCCGCCGCATCGGAGAAGTGGCAAAGCTGTTCGTTGACAGCGGCCAGATTGTCAGCACTGCTTTTATTTCCCCGTACCGGGAGGACCGCCATCAAGTGCGTGAACTGCTCCCGGAAGGAGAATTTATCGAAGTGTACGTAGAGGCGAGCCTCGAAGCGTGTGAAGAGCGGGACCCGAAAGGGTTGTATAAAAAAGCCCGCTCCGGAGAAATTCCTTCCTTTACCGGGATCAACGCTCCCTATGAAGAGCCGGAAAACCCGGAGCTCACGGTAAATACGGAACAAAAATCCATTGAAGAATCTGCCCAGGAAGTGGTGGACGCGTTAGTGAACTGGGATTACATCGAAGAACAATAAAGAAAGATACGTAGAGGACGCGGGCTGTTAAGCCGTGTCCTTTTTTACCATTTAATAAAGAGAAAGGAGGGGTTGGGTGGCAGCTGGAAAAGTTTATTTAGTAGGAGCAGGGCCCGGAAATGAAGGTCTTCTTACCGTGCGCGGAGCAGAGTGCATCCGGCAGGCGGACGTCATCTTTTATGACAGGCTGGTCAACCCGCTTCTTCTGGAACAGGCCCCGATTGAAGCGGAACGTATATACTGTGGAAAACTGCCGCAGAAGCATATTCTGCGGCAGGAAGTGATTCAGGAAATGATGGTGGAAAAAAGCCGGGAGGGAAAACGGGTAGTACGTCTTAAAGGCGGCGACCCTGGTGTGTTTGGAAGAGTCGGGGAAGAAGCGGCCGTGATGGAGGAAAACAGTATCGAGTACGAAATTGTTCCGGGCATCACCTCTGGTATAGCTGCCCCGCTTTATGCCGGAGTACCTGTAACTCACCGCGATTATTCGGGAAGCTTTGCAGCGATTACGGCCCATACGAAAAAGGAAACTGGAGAGCCGGACCTGGACTGGGAACCGCTTGCCAAAAGCATTGATACAGTCGCTTTTTACATGGGGGTCAAAAACCTGCCTTTTATAACGAAGCGGCTCATAGAAGCGGGAAAGCCTAAGGATACGGCCGTGATGGTAGTCGAGTGGGGCACATATTCCAAGCAGCGGACAGTTAAAGGCACACTGGCAGATATCAATGATATTGTACAGAAGCATGCGATTGAAAACCCTTCGATTACGCTGGTAGGCAACGTCGTTAAAGCTGGACCGTCCTCCACCTGGTTTGAAGAGCTTCCATTGTTTGGCCGCTACATATGGCATGTGCGGACAACACCGGGTGCAGGCAGATGGAGCAGTGATTGGAAGAGTCAGGGGGCGGAGGTGTATGAAGGGCCGGTATGGGAAGAAACATTGCCGGAGCTTATCCACCTACAAAAGGATCTCCCCTATGATGAAATTGTATTTGAAACAGCCAGTGACGTTGAAGCGTTTGTGTCTCAGTTAAAGAACTGGCGTCTGGACCTGAGACAGGTAACCTGCCTTCTTACAGCCGCAACCCGCCGGGCAGAAGAAAAATGGAAGGACTACGGCGTTCTTCCCGAATTTCGTCCGAAAGAGCGGTGGGGCCATACAGAGAGCGTTCATGCTATTGGAAGCGAAGATTGGATAAAAGAAATCGGTCCCCAGGCCAGCAGTGACATAGGGCATGTGTTAAAGAGTGCCGTGTCTTCAGATCATACACTTGAGCGGCTGCTGATGGATAACTCCATTAATACAGTGATTTTCCCATGTAGAAAAGCTGTCACGACAGCTGTGGGGAAAATCAATGACTTGTATAATGGAGACGCTGGCCGGTGGTGGTCGCAAAAAACAGTAGTGTGCATTGGTGAACGCACGAAAGAGCAGGCTGAAAAATACGGAATCCATGTGGATACGACAGCAGAGGCTTCGGCGCAGGCAGTCACTGCCTCTATTCAAGATTGCTTCAGCCCTATTATTTAAGGAGGAATGATCATGAAAGCTATTTTGTTTGTTGGACACGGCACGAGAGTCCCCGAGGGCAATGAACAGGTAAAAGCTTTTACGAAAAAAGCGGGAGCTGCTTTCCCGGATTACGAGCAGAGAACCTGCTTTTTGGAATTGGCAGAGCCGGATATCGTCACAAGCGCTGTTGAGTGCATTGAAAATGGTGCCGATACCCTGGCTGTTGTGCCGGTGCTTTTGCTTTCAGCCGGTCATATCAAAAAAGATATTCCTGAAGAGCTCGAAAAAGTGCAGCAGATGCACCCTGAAGTGACTATTCAATACGGGAACCCTTTTGGTGTTCATGACCGTATTAACGATCTTCTCCTGGACCGTCTCCGGGTAAAAGGGTGGGTGCCGGAGGAAGAAGCAGTCATCCTGTTTGTAGGAAGAGGTGCAAAGGATCCCGGGGCAATCGAAGACTTTTACCGTATAGCCGGAGAGCTTGAGAAGCATACCGGCCGTTCGAGGGTGGAAACAGCTTTCTTGGCCGCCGCCGAGCCGGGGTTTCAGGAAAAAATGAAAGAGCTGGCTGAAGGAGAGCGGCCAGTATACGTTCTGCCTTATTTAATGTTTGTCGGACTGCTCATTAAAGAGATGGACGAAGCAGCAGCCCACTACAATCAGGCCAAACCCGGGCATTTTACAAGGTGCGACTTTTTAGGCTTCGACGAACGGCTGCTTCCGGTGCTTGAATCCCGTGTCGCTGAAACGCTTGAAAAAGCCGCAGGCATTCATGTCTGACTTTCTTTTTCCGCTAGCTGTAAATCTGGAAATGAGGGAAACTGTAATCATTGGCGGCGGCAGGGTGGCGGAACGTAAAGCCGGCAAGCTGTTAAAGGCAAATGCTGCTGTAACGATTGTGGCACCGGAGCTTTCTGAAGGACTGAAAAAGCTTTGGGAAGAAAATAAGGTGGACTGGAAGCAAAAAATGGGCAAACCGGAGGATTTGGAGAACGCGTGGTTGATTGTGTCCGCCTCCGGGGATCAATCAGCCCAGCAAATGATTGCGAGGCATAAGCATCCCTGGCAGCTGGTGAACGGTGCCGATAACCCTTCAATTGGTAATGTAGCTTTTCCGGCTTCATTCATGGAAGACGGGGTGCAGATCTCCATTTCAAGCGGCAGCAATAAGCCGGCAAGCGTAAAGGAGTGGAAGCACTATCTCCAGCGTCTTATAAAAAAACGGTGAATCCTGCAGGTGTAATTTAAAGAACAGCGGGTATACAGTAATAGTCACAGCATATACAGAAAGAAGGTATACAATATGGATTACGTAACTTTAAACAATCAGCTGCAAATGCCTCAGCTTGGCTTCGGTGTTTTTCAGGTAAGTGATGATGAAGCTGAACGGGCTGTTACTCACGCGCTGAACTCCGGCTATCGTTCTATCGATACGGCAATGATCTACAAAAATGAAGAAGGAGTCGGCCGTGCGATTAAAGCGAGCGAAATTCCGAGAGAAGATCTCTTTATTACGACAAAGGTATGGAACTCTGATCACGGCTACGAAAATACGCTGCAGGCATTTGACGCCAGCCTGGAACGCCTGGGACTCGATTATGTGGATTTATATCTGATTCACTGGCCGACGCCGGCAAATGACGATTACGTAGAAACGTACCAGGCGCTTGAAAAGCTTTACGAAGACGGCAAAGTAAAAGCCATCGGCGTAAGTAATTTTGAGGTGGAGCACCTGGAAAGAATTTTAAACGAATGCACAGTGAAGCCGGTATTAAACCAGGTGGAATGCCATCCTTACTTGGCCCAGAATGAATTAAAGGATTACTGCAAAAAGAAAAACATTTATGTGGAAGCATGGAGCCCTATCATGCAGGGCGGAGAAGTGCTTGGTGATGAACACATTCAAAACATTGCAGAAAAGCACGGGAAAAATCCGGCCCAGATCGTTCTGCGCTGGCATCTGCAAAATGATACGATCATCATTCCGAAATCAGTGACACCGGAACGCATTGAAAGCAACATCGATGTGTTTGACTTTGCGCTTGAGGATGAAGATATGGCGACCATTAATCGTCTGGATAAAGGCGCACGTAAAGGGCCAAGACCGGCAGAAATCAACTAAAAAGAAACTCCATAATCCTCCGGCCAATTTTGACCGGAGGATTTTTTTAAAATGAACATAGAATATATAGGCAGCTGAAGAAGCTGCCCCCAGGTCTTTTAATCAAAGGTGGTTGTTTATGTTTTCCATTCCTTCTATGAAGCTTAAGCTCCTGAATGCTTTCGCACTGGCGGTAGTCATTGCTGTCAACGGGCTTGCCAACGCTCTGCCGTTAAACGGCCAGACTACCGGCAGCATCTCGGACAGCCTCAATGTACTATTCACCCCTGCAGGCTATGTTTTTTCGATATGGGGCGTTATTTATCTGCTGATGATCTTGTGGGTGCTGCGTGCTTTTTTCGCAAAACCGACGGAAGAGCATATATATGCAGGCATCGGTTATACATTTATCCTATCCTGTATATTTAACGTTCTGTGGCTTTTCTTATTTCATTATGAAATATTTTACGGGACGATGGCGGCTATTCTGGGCCTGTGGCTCAGCCTGGGTGCTATCTATATGAAAATTAAAACGAGCCCGCGCCGGGGGCTTCTGCTGATACCAATCAGTGTATATTTTGGCTGGGTTACAGTCGCCTCTATTACGAACATCGGTGTTGTACTTACAGCGAGTGGTGTACGCGGATGGATTATCGACGGCAGCTGGTGGACTGCTCTTGCGATTACTGCAGCTTCTGCTGCTGTGATTTTGTTTTATAGAAAAACGGGCGATGTTTTATATACGCTGGTATTTGTATGGGCGTTTACCGGTATTTTTGTGCAGCGCTGGCAGGAAGTAAATCTGGTAGCATGGACGGCGGCTGTGGCTGCATTGATTCTGTTTGTGCAGCTGTTTTTCCGTCCTAAAAGGAAATTCATTTAATTGTAATTATATTAAGTGATTAATATTAACAGAGGAAGGGAAAATAGAACTTGATTACAAAGTTGGAAATTCGTATAGAGACAAAGGTTTCCGGCAGCCTTTCAATACGGAATGGAAGTCCAGCGGAATTGCTGGACTTTTTGATTGAAGCCGGAAGTACTTAATTTAGAGGTGATCAGGTTGGAAAACAAACTTTATGATATAGCAGGAATCGGGCTTGGGCCGTTTAATCTTGGCATGGCCGCCCTGCTTGAACCAGTGGACGATATAGAAGCCGTGTTCTTAGATGAAAAGGATGAATTTGCCTGGCATCCGGGAATGCTGCTCGAAGGTACAGTGCTGAATTCTTCCTTTCTTGCTGACCTGGTAACTTTTGCCGATCCGACGAGCCGTTTTACGCTGTTAAATTATTTGCATAAGCATAACCGCATGTTTCAGTTCTTTTTTAACAAGCAGCTGAAGGTGCCAAGAAGAGAATACGACTCGTACGGAAAGTGGGTGGCTGCCCAGCTTCCGTACTGCCTTTTCGGGCAGAGGGTGCTTGAGGTTGCTGACAGCAGCTGGGACGGAGTGTCCTGCTACAAAATTACAACGGAAAATACGGGCAGCGGGGAAAAGGAATATTTTTATACAAAAAATGTGGCAGTGGGAACAGGAGCAGCACCGATGCTTCCTCCTAATATTGAAAGGCAGCAGAGTGATGAGATTTATCATGCGGCCGATTATTCTTTTCGCAAGGAGGAGCTGAAGAGTGGAGACGAGGTCACCGTTGTTGGCTCCGGACAGAGCGCAGCAGAAATTTTCCATGACCTCCTGCAGGATCAGAAGCATTTTCATTATAAGCTGAACTGGTTTACCCGCTCCCCCCAGTTTTTCCAGGCCGAGGACGCGAAGGTCGCCCGCGAGATTTTTTCAACGGATTTTGTTGAATATTTCCGGTCACTCGATATTAAAACAAGGCTCGAGACACTTCCGGAGCTCGACCATGCGAGAAAGGGCATCGAGCAGCCTACGCTTGAAAAAATATACGATCTTCTTTATCATCGTTCTATCGAACGGGAAGATCCAAATGTTGTGCTCCAGGCTGCCACTGAGCTGTCGGATATTCAGTCGGTGGAGGGGGGCTATCAGTTGAAGCTCCGTCAATGGCAGCAGGATAAAACGTTCCGCTGCTTTTCGGATAAAGTCGTGCTTGCCACCGGTTTTCAGCCGAGCGTCCCGGAGTGGATTCAGAATTACGGAGAGCTTGTGGAAAAGGAAGACGCGGACCATTACATGATTGATGATTATTATCGACTTCAGTTTAAGGACGGCCGTGATAATCATATATACATGCTCACAAATATCGATCATTCGCACGGCACAGCTGCGACGAATTTATCTTTATCCGTTGTAAGAAATCAAACAATCATTAATAATTTGTGCGGATTTGAGCGCTATCCGGTGCAGAAGGATACGGTATTCCAGCGCTTTTCAGCAAAAGAAGAATAAGAAATTGGACGTCTCTGCTGGTTGGGGACGTTCTTTTTTCCTGGGGAGAGAGACAAATGGCGAAAAAGAAATGGTATGTAGTATGGAAAGGAAAAAATCCTGGAATTTACAGCACCTGGGCTGAATGTGAAAAGCAGGTCAAGGGGTTCAAAGGAGCGAAATTTAAGTCGTTTCCTTCATATGAAGAAGCAGAGGCAGCTTTTAACGGCTCCGGAGGAAAACCTGAAGCTGAAAATGGCAGCTACATAATGGAAAGTATTTCTGTAGACGCCGGCTCCCACGGCAACCCGGGACCGGTAGAATACCGGGGCGTCTATACGAAAACGGAAGAAATTGTGTTTGCCCATCCCGGGTTTAAAAAAGGCACAAACAATATGGCGGAATTTCTAGGGATCGTGCACGCGCTCCGGTACTTAAAAGAAAAGGAGAGCGGAATACCTGTATATTCGGACTCGGCGACAGCCATTGGCTGGGTGGAAAAGAAAAAAGCGAATTCGACGCTTTTTGAAGACGCGGACAGCCGGGAAATCTGGGAGGAGATCCGCCAGGCAGAAAAATGGCTGAAGGAGCATACGTGGAAGAATCCAATTTATAAATGGGATACAAAAAACTGGGGAGAAATTAAAGCGGATTATCAGCGCAAGTAAAGAAAGAAGGGAAACCGTGAAACTGAGTATACTCGATCAATCCATCATGCCCTACGGAGAAACGCCGGAAAAAACATTCGCCTGGACCGGGGAATACGCCCGTATCGCTGAAGAGCTCGGCTACCACCGGTTCTGGGTCTCTGAGCATCACGGCACAAAGCACATAGCCGGGAGCGCTCCGGAAGTATTAATTGCCCATCTGGCTGCATGCACAAAACGTATAAAAGTTGGCTCCGGTGCAGTACTGCTCCCGCATTACAGTGCCTTTAAAGTAGCGGAGGTATTTGAAGTGCTCGCTTCGCTCTACAGAGATCGTATTGATCTCGGTCTGGGCAGGGCTCCGGGAGCCATGCCAAACGTTACAAGGGCGCTTCACGAAGGAGGGTCAAGGAATGCAGCGAGGTATCCTGAACAGCTGAAAGAGCTGCTAACTTTTTTATCCCCGGAAGGCAATAAATACGAAGGGCTGTATGACTACGCTCCGGTAACGCCCCGGGCTCAGGTGAATCCGGCAGTCTGGATTCTAGGCTCAAGCCGGGACAGTGCTAAAACAGCGGCAGAAAACGGCCTGCCGTTTTGCTTCGCTCATTTTATCAATCCGGATGAAGGCTTTCAGGCAGCTGATTATTATCATGAACATTTTCAGCCCTCGAGCATCTGTCCGGCTCCTTATTTTATGCTGGCGGTTTCGGCGCTCGCAGCAGAGTCCGAACAGCAGGCGGAAGAATGGAGGGCGGTAAGTGATTACGTTTCCTCCGTGACGGCTAAGGGACTCGGACTGCTCGGTATACCGTCGTATGAAATGATTAAAGACGTTACGTATATGGATGAAGAAAAAGACATGTTTCAAAAAAACCGGTATCATAACGCGGTTGGAACGATAGATCAGGTGGAGGAAAAGCTCAAATGGCTGGAAAAAGCTTATGGTGCTGAAGAAATTATGACTGTAGGAATGACCCCGTCATTTGAAGAAAAGGCCGCTTCGATGCGCCGGATTGCCGACCGGTTTAAAATAAACGGCCGCCAGGTTTAGAATGAGCAGGGACTTGGGTAAACTTATCTGTGTGACTAAAGATTATATCCAGGAAAGGTGATATATGATGAGTAAAATAGCAGTAGTCCTTACAGATCTTTTTGAAGATGTGGAATTCACAGACCCGAAAGAAGCATTCGAAAAAGAAGGTCATGAACTTACCGTAATCGAAAATGAGAAAGGCAAAACCGTTACCGGTAAACAGGGAGAAGCGAAAGTAACCGTCGACGCTTCTATTGAAGACGTGAAGCCGGAAGATTTTGATGCTCTTCTTATTCCAGGAGGATTTTCTCCGGATCAGCTTCGCGGCGATCAGCGATTCGTGGATTTCGCCAAATACTTCATGGATCATGATAAGCCGGTATTTGCAATCTGCCACGGTCCGCAGCTGCTTATTACAGCAAAAGCGCTCGAAGGCCGTAATGCGACAGGATTTAAATCCATTCAGACAGATATGGAGTATGCGAAAGCGAAGCTTCATGATGAAGAAGTAGTCGTTTGCAACAACCTGGTTACAAGCCGTGAGCCGGATGACATCCCTGCATTTAACCGCGAATCTCTGAAACAATTAGCAAAATAAGACCGAGAGGCCGGCCGTAGAGCTGGCCTTTTGTTATTGAATGAGATGAACGGAAGAAGATTCAGGGTGAGCACATAAACAGGAAATCAAATGAAGAAATGTTATAATTAACAGTACATGAGAGATTGGGGTGAATATTATGGCAGAAGAACAAAGTACGAAGCTTGCCACCTTTGCCGGGGGATGTTTCTGGTGTATGGTGGGCCCTTTTGAACAGGAGGAAGGTGTCTACGATATTATGTCGGGATATACCGGAGGTCATACAGAAAATCCGACGTACCGGGAAGTATGTTCAGAAACTACCGGTCACGTAGAAGCTATTCAAATGAAATATGACCCATCGGTGGTATCTTATGAACGGCTGCTTGAAATATTCTGGCGCCAGATTGACCCTACAGATCCGGGTGGTCAGTTTAATGACCGCGGGGAATCCTATACGACGAATATTTTCTACCACGATGAAGAACAGCGCAGGCTTGCTGAAGCCTCCAAACAGGAGCTTGATGAAAATGGCCCGTTTGAAAAACCTGTGGTAACGAGAATCAGGGAAGCCGGGGTATTTTATCCGGCCGAAGAATATCACCAGGATTATCATCACAAAAATCGTTTTCACTATATGATGTACCGGAAGGGCTCCGGCCGTGAAGGATTTATAAACAATTACTGGAGTGAGCAGAATGAGCACCAATAAGAAATACAGTACAGAAGAACTGAAACAGCGGTTAACCCCGATACAGTATGAAGTAACTCAAAATGATGCCACCGAGCGCCCCTTTGAAAATGAATACTGGAACCATAAAGAGGAAGGCCTGTATGTAGACGTAGTTTCCGGAGAGCCTTTGTTCAGTTCAAAGGATAAATTCGATTCCAACTGCGGATGGCCAAGCTTTACCATGCCTTTAAAGGAAAGCGAAGTTAAAGAAAGCTTTGACGATTCTTTAGGGATGAGAAGAACGGAAGTCCGCAGTGACGAAGCAGATTCCCACCTTGGACACGTATTTCCGGACGGGCCTGAACCAACAGGTTTACGGTATTGTATCAATTCGGCTGCCCTTAAATTTATCCCAGTTAATGAGCTTGAAGAGCAGGGTTACAGCGAATATCTATACCTGTTCAAATAAAAAAGAGGTTTTTTCAGCCTGAAAAAGGGTAAAATATACTTTGGAAGGCTGCAACTATGAGAAAACATCAATTGCACTAAACAGACGACAGGAGGAATTTATTCATGGAACGCGTAAGAGAAAACGATCCTAAAGTACAGGAATTAATCGATGGACTTAACGTCGACTTAGCACACGAATATGCAGCAGCTATTATGTATACAAACTATGCAGCTGTGGTTTCCGGCATTCACACACCAATGCTCAGACCACTGTTTGAAGATGAAATCGGTGACGAGCAGGGCCACGCTCAATACCTGGCTTCTAAAATTCGTACACTTGGCGGTACACCGACTACAAAGCCTGCTGACGTGAAGCAGACATTCCAGGTGCGCGAAATGCTTGAAGCAGCGCGTGACGCTGAAGCAGACACAATTGAGCGCTACACAAAACGCGCCCAGCAGGCAGAAGAGCTGAACATGATCGAGCTTCAAAACAAACTTGAAGACCTTATTTCTGATGAGACCGGTCATAAAGAAGAAATTGAACGGATTCTCGAAGACTCCGATCTGTAAAATACAGAGGAAAAAGCCGCCGAAAGGCGGTTTTTTTATTGCAGGAAAGTATGCTTACGGATTTATTTAACGAAAAATTCCAAAAATTAAAAGAGGCAATATATAAGGATGGCATAGAAATATCTGGAGGGGTGCCATCCTTGCAGCGCTATTAATTGGCTCGTTTTTTAGTGGCCGGGCGGACATAGACTTCTTTGGATTTTTTTTCGTCAAGCCTGCGGTCTATAGAATCAAGTGCCTGTTTGTTGCCCTTGAGTTCATTTTTATTTGCTTCCATTAAGTCTTCAAATGAAAGTCTCTGTGGTTTTCTCATGCGGACATCTTCCTTTCTTTCTATTATACTCCTGCTGACAATTAGTTTACCCTATATTACTCGTTTGACAAACCATAAAATCATGAAAATGTGATCAAAAGCACAATAGTTTCCTGATAGGTAGATTTTTTTTGATAAGATAAAGTAAAAAAGAATAAATTCATGTAAAATGTGGTATAGGTAATAATATATGCAGAGTCGAAAGGATGGATAGTGATGGCAGAGGAAAATGGAAACACAGCACTCAAAATTGGTTTAATTCTTGGAGGCGTCGTCTCCGTTATTGTTTTGCTCAGTACACGTAAAACCCGTTCCCCTATTGTAGAGGGCACGAAACAAACAGCTTCCACACTGAACAACACATCCCAGTTTCTTTCAGAGAACAGGGAATCAGTCATTTCTACATTAAGAGAAACGTCAAATTATTATTCTGAGCTGCTCCAGTCAGCAAGCACAGATATCCAGGAAATCGTCAACCGGGTGAACAGTCTGAAAGAAACATTGATGAAAGCAAAAACGACGACGCTTGAAACTACTGGTGAATTAAAAGAGCTAAAAGAAGAAAGTACTGCTATTGAAAGCAGCTCTTCAAACAACAGCTCAGGCCAGCTGCAGAGTGCTGACAACACCCAGTCCTCTTAATAAAAAAGGCAGGTTCTTTCATTTGAACCTGCTTTTTTTTATTGGTTTGAAAATATTATTGTATTTGACGTTTACCGTTCCTGTTCGAAGGAAATACACTTTGTAGAATGGTAATTGAATAGTTAACACAGTCACGGAAAGGGGCAACAGACAATGGGAATTACGAACAATTTAAAACAGCTAAAAAATAAAGAGGATGAATATGGTTTTGTGTCCTTTTATTTGAACACCGATATTGGTGAAGGCGGCCAGCCTAGTGAAGAATGGAAGATTAAATACAAAAAGGCTGTTAACGGCTTAAAGCAGTACGCAGACAAGAGCGAAACAAAAGATGAAAAAAATGCGATCAAAAAAATTACCGATGATATCGAAAAATACATTGAGGACCATCGTTCTGATCTGCAGAAGAGTGTTATTATCTTTGCATCCGGCGACGGATCTACTTGGGAAGCAGACATTTTCCAGGTGCCGGTGGAGACAGAAGTAATGTGGGAGCCAACGCCGCAGACCGAGCAGCTCGAAAAACTGGAAAAAACTTTCCCGCCTACAGCGATTCTTCTTACAAACAAGCAGGATGTTTACCTGATCGATACCTCGATGGGCAAAATCCGCGAAGAAATGCAGTTCCACTGGGACGTGGACAGCGAGGACTGGCAGGAGTATAAAGGTACAGCATCAGCTGACCGTACGGCTGCAGGTTCTACACAAGTGGATAAAGTTCAGCAGCGTTTTGAAGAAAATCGCCACCGCTGGTACAAGAGCCTGGCTCCTGTCATCAACAAACAGATGAAAAACCGCGGTCTTGATACAGCATATATTATCGGCGATAAAGAATATGCTAAAGACCTGGAAGATAACATGGGTGGAAGAGTGGAAGAAGTCATTAATAAAAACTTGATTTCTACTCCAACGCATGAAATCCTAAATGAAATTTATCCTGAAAACGTACGCTAAACAGTACGGCTGAGGCAGCTGCTATCATTATAGCAGCTGCTTTTTTCGTGAATAAAACAGCTTCAGGCTTTTAGGTCTCCGCACAAAATCCCTCAGTTTTTGATATAATACCTTTTGTTTGGAGATAGGCTTATATTTAGATAAGATACAACACGAAGGATACTATTGAAGAGGTGAATAGAATGAAGTTTTCGATGACTGACGGAGGATTTCAAACAAGAACAGACTACGGAGAGCTGTCTGTGTCCGGGGAAGAAGAGTATGGCTTCCGCCCTTTTCAGCTGATGACTTCTTCGATTGCTGTTTGCAGCGGCGGAGTGCTGCGCAAAATAATGAATAAAAGACACCAGACAGTGCATGATATTCAAATTGAGGCAGAGGTGGAACGGGATGAAAAGCAGGCAAATAAAATAACTGCTGTTCATCTGCATTTTATCGTAAAAGCAGAAAACGTAACAGAAGCTCAGATGCAAAAAAACATGGAATGGACGAAGAAAAACTGTTCGATGGTCCAGTCAGTAAAAGACAGCATTGCGGTTACAGAAACATTCGAACTTCTTTCCGACTAACAGTGCAAGAGGTCTTGGAAAAGAATTGGAGAGAAAAGTATGGCAAATGCCGGACGTAACCAGCTAGACTTCACGGAAGGCAGTATCATGAAGAAAATGGTGATATTCGCCTTTCCGATTTTTATTGGGAACCTGCTTCAAAGCTCTTATCAAATCGTGGACAGCCTGTGGGTCGGTAACTTAATCGGCGCGAGCGCCCTGGGTGCGGTTTCACTGGCTGCTACGATTTTATTTTCTGTGCTTTCCTTTATTATAGGAATTAACAGTGCAACATTAACAGTGCTTTCCCAGAGGGTGGGAGCGGATGATGATGAGGGTCTGAAGCGTTCTCTGAATGCTTTTGTATCCGTTTTAGGGACGCTTGCAATTATTCTCGGAACGATAGGTTTTTTTGCAGCTCCAACCGTTTTGACGTGGATGGGGACACCGCCGGACATCCTGGAAAGTGCAGTCATATACTTACGCATTAACTTTATCGGCATTGTCTTTTTATTTGGCTATAATTTTATAGGTACTGTTCTGCGGGCTGTCGGCGACAGTAAAACCCCGCTTCGCTTTATAATGATGGCTGTCGGGCTGAATATCTTTCTCGATCCGCTGTTTATTTCAGGCTTTGATATGGGCATTCAGGGAGCGGCAATTGCGACGGTTATCTCCCAGGGAAGCGCGTTTGTATTCGGAGTCGTCTATATGATTCTTGTGAAGGGACTTCCATTCGCAGTGCCAAGCATCCCCGAAAAAGCAGAATTTCAGCGTATAATGAAACTGGGTCTGCCGGCAGGACTGTCGATGATGGCTATTTCCGGCGGGCAGCTGGCGATTATGACAGTGGTAACGTCGTTTGGCTCTGTGGTTCTCTCGGGATACGGGGCAGCCCAGCGGCTGGACAGCCTGATTATGCTTCCGGCAACTACGCTCGGTTCTGCTATTACAAGTATGGCTGGACAGAATATCGGAGCGAACCGCTGGGACCGTATCAGCTCAATTGCGAAAAATGCGTTAATTTTAATTTTAATCGTTTCAATCACGATGAGCACCGCTGTCTTTTTACTGGCTGAATTTTTGATGGGGCTGTTTGTAAATGACGAAGCCACCATTCAATACGGTAAAACGTATCTGCAGATTGTTGCTTTCTTTTATCCGTTTTTAGGGATAAATTTCGTGCTGAACGGTATTGTGCGCAGTTCTGGGGCAATGATCCAGGTGCTTGCCCTGAATATTATTTCTTTCTGGGTGCTTCGTTTTCCGCTTGCCTGGTTCTTTTCCGAAAGAATAGGGGAAAACGGAATTGCGCTCGGCATAGGCCTCAGCTTCGTGATCAGCGCTGTAATTGCGGTCAGCTATTATATTTTTGGCGGCTGGAACCGTATTGATATATTCAAAGAAGAAAAGAAAAAAGGAGGAGCGTCATGAGCACCCCAGTACACGATAAGAATCAGCAGCTTCAGTATATAAAACAGCGTCTGCATCTGCTTTCGACAATGGTGGATAACATTGATCCTGAAGAAGGCTCCGAATTGGAAATGAAGAGACTCGAAGAAATGGTGGAGCAGCTGCGGGTTAAATGCCGTCAGTTTCAGCCGGATTGGAAGGATGAATAATGCCTGATGTTTACTTTATCCGGCATGGGGAATCAGAAGGAAACTATGCCCAGGTGCTGCAGGGGTCGATGGATTATCCATTAACCCCGCATGGACAGACGCAGGCAGAAGCGCTTGGCAGTTACTTTCGCAGTATTCAGTTTGACGCTGTAATTGCAAGTGATTTAATGAGGGCTTCTGCGACCGCGGAGGCAATGGCAGAATTTCAGCCGGTGGGCGTATCCACCGACGAGCGGCTTCGCGAAGTACATCTAGGCGTGCTTGAAGGAAAGGCGAGAGACGTGATTCAAAACGAATTCCCGGATCTTATCGGAAGGGATCTTTTAACTGCTGAAGTGGAAGGGGCAGAAACAAAAAACGATCTGACCGAGCGGTGTGCGTGGCTGTATTATAAGCTGACCGAGGAATGGAAGGACAAGGATCAGATTGCTGTCGTTTCGCACGGAGGATTTATTACGATCTTCTTTATGTATTTACTGGCCAAAGACAACTGGGTATCGCTCCAGCGTTCCATGCGTATCGACAATACAGGAGTATCCCGGATTCACTTTCGAAAAGAACGTGCTTCTATTCAATACATCAACCGAATTACACATTTGGAGTAGCATAAAAAAGCAGGAGCCGGAGCTCCTGCTTTTAAACGTTTAGCCGTTGTATTCAATCGGACCGTTTGGACCGAGCGGAATGCCAGTGAGCATCCATACGACAAGCAGCAGGGACCAGAACAGGAGGAATGCGACGGAATACGGAAGCATAACTGCTATCAGGGACCCGATGCGCATGTTTTTGTCATACTGCTGGGCAAACGCGATAATAATCGCAAAATAAGTCATCAGCGGCGTAATAATGTTGGTGGATGAATCTGCCACACGGTATGCCATCTGCGTCAGTTCCGGCGAATAGCCAAGCTGCATCATAATCGGAACGAATACAGGCGCGAGTATTGCCCATTTGGCAGAGGCACTTCCGATAAACAGGTTGATGAAACCGACAATTAATACGAATACTAAAATTAAAGGAATGCCGGTAAGATTAATTGACTGTAAAAAATCCGCGCCGTACACAGCCATAAACGTTCCAAGATTGGTTTCTTCAAAATAAGCAACAAACTGTCCGGCTGTGAATGCGAGCAGAATGAACATGCCCATGCTAGCCATCGTATCAGAAAGCTGATTGGCGACATCCGTATCGTTTCTAATACTTTTTGTCACAATACCGTATACAAGCCCGGGAATGAAAAAGGCTATAATAATGACGACAACGAGGGAGTCCATAAACGGTGACTGAACGACGGCCCCTCCTTCACCGCGAAGCGGAGCATTAGATGGAACAATGAGCAGAGCAAGCAGAATAATGGTCAGAAGCGCTGAACCCATCGACCAGAAGATTCCTTTCTTTTCCGTTCCCGTTAATGAAGTGAGGCTCTCCCGGTAGTCGCCCTTGTATTCTCCGAGCCGCGGTTCGACGACGAACTGACTCACAAGTGTACCGATGACAGCCAGGAAAAATGTGGAGACGAAAATGAAGTAGTAATTCATCGCCAAATTCATCTGTTCGGCGTAGGCCGGATCGATGGTGGACGCCGCCTGGATTGTCAACTCACCGAGCAGGACATCGGTACCGGAAAGCAGGAGGTTGGCACTGAAGCCTGCCGAAACCCCGGCGAAGGCAGCAGCAAGGCCTGCGAGCGGGTGCCTCCCGAGTGCGGCAAACAGAATAGCACCTAGAGGCGGAAGAACTACGTAGCCGGCGTCGGAGGCGACACTTGACATAATACCGGCAAAAACAAGACCAAAGGTAATTAAAGATTTTGGGATAGACAGGATAAAACCGCGAAGCAGCACGCTGATAAGTCCGGTGCGCTCCGCAATGCCGATACCGATCATGGTAGCAAGCACCACTCCGAGTGGGGCAAAGTTAATAAAGTTGTCCACCATGCTGGTGAATATGTATTCGATTCCGCTCGATGAAAGCAGATTGGTTACCTGAACCGTTTCTCCTTCTTCTCCCGGAGATTCTACCTGCAGGCCGGCAGCAGAAAGGACGGCAGACAATACCAATACAAGCGCGGCGAGAATGGCGAACAGAGTAACCGGATGGGGAAGCTTATTCCCAACTCGTTCAATCCAATTCAGTGACCGCTGCAGCACGGTTGATTTTTGTGCAGAAGAGCTCATAATTTACCTCCTAATTCGTTTAGAAATGACGAAAGTATCACAGGCACACAAAGATTATTGTAATGAACGAAAACAAAGGAAGAAAGCCATTTCATCGAGAATAGGAAAATAGAATGGAAAAAATAATTAACAATTTATTGAAAATTAATACTTTTATCCTAAAAATAGAAAATATGGCAGAATTTTAAGCGTCCCGGAGAGCAGGTCGCGTGAATAGGGGTAAACGTGATAAAATAACAAAGCTTCATGAAAGGACGTAATTACTGTGCAGCAGATAATAAAGCAGATCCCATCCGTATACGATGTTCAGCTGATGCTGAAACGGATGGCACTCGATCCGCTGTATAATGTAGATATCGATAAAAGAAAGGTGAAGCTGCCTCTGCCGGGTGAGAGGCAGCTTGATACAGTAACTGTTGCGTTTGTTGAACATCAACCGGAGACTTATGTATATGTAGAGGCCCCGGAGAAGAGAGAACAGGAAGCTCTGGATAAAATAGAACGTATTTTTCGTTTTCATCAGCCACTTGCTCAGGCAGCCGGGCATTTTCAGCAGACGGAATTAGAGCCGCTGTTTCATCGGTTTTACGGTGCGCCGCTCACCTGTGACTTTGACTTATACGGCTGTCTTATAAAAACAATTATTCATCAGCAGTTGAACATGGCCTTTGCCTATACTCTTTCAACAAGATTCGTTCAGACATACGGCACTTATAAAGATGGTGTATGGTTTTACCCCGCCCCTGCGACTGTGGCAGCTATTCATCCTGATGAACTTCGAAAGCTGCAGTTCAGCCGCCGGAAAGCGGAATACGTAGTGGATATTTCAAAAAGCATTGCGCAAGGTACGCTTGATATTGGTGCTCTTCAGAAAAAGCCTGATGAGGAGGTTATACGGGAGCTTACGAAGCACCGGGGAATAGGGCCCTGGACGGCAGAATGCTTTTTACTGTTTGGACTCGGAAGAGAAAACCTGATGCCCGCTGCTGATATTGGCGTTCAAAATGGATTAAAGAAGCTGCTGGGACTTGAAGCGAAACCATCTAAGGCGGAAATAACAGAATGGTCCAGCCGGTGGAGCCCGTACAACAGCTATGCAAGTATTTATTTATGGCTTCATGTGGAAATACCAGATAAAGGAGAAGATACACGTGCCGAAAAATGAAAAATTTGAACAGCGCCAGCCGCTGCAGGAGGGTCAGGAATTTCCGCTGACTATTAAACGAATAGGTATTAACGGTGAAGGAATTGGATATTTTAAACGCCAGGCTGTTTTCGTGGAGGGGGCGCTCCCGGGGGAAGTGATTGTCGGCCAGGTCGAGGAAGTAAAACGGAACCGCGCGATCGCAAGCATTAAGTATATTCGCGAAGCTTCGCCGAGCCGGCAGAAAGCTCCCTGCCCGGTGTATAAAATCTGTGGCGGCTGCCAGCTGCAGCATGCCGAATACGACGAACAGCTGTGGATGAAGCAGGATCTGGTGCTGCAGTCATTTGAACGCTATGCTCCCGTCGTGCCGGAAATTCGTGAAACGATCGGGATGGAAAATCCATGGCGGTATAGAAATAAAAGCCAGTGGCAGACAGGCGAGGGAAAGAAAGGGCGAGTGGAAGCGGGTCTGTATTCGAGTGATTCCAATCAGCTGGTGGACCTCACCAATGTCGGCTGTATGGTGGAAAAGTCGATTCTAAATAAAATTACAAAAGCAATTACCGTATTTATGAAGGATGAAGAGGTGCCGGTACACACGAGTAAACAAAAAGGGGTTAAAACCATCGTTGTGCGGGCAAATGAACAAAAAAGCGAGGTTCAGGTCACGCTTGTGACGTCTTCGGTGGATCTGCCGGAGCAGGAAGAGCTGGTGGATTTCCTGCGTTCTTCGTTCGCTGAAATAAAGTCAATTCATCATCATGTGCAGAATGAAAGCAGCCCGACTGTTTTTGGCGGGACGACCAAGCGGCTGTGGGGTAAAGATACAATTAAGTACAACATGCAGGACTTTTCCTTTCATTTATCCCCGGAAGCATTTTTTCAGCTGAACTCGGAGCAGGCTTCCACGCTTTATGACGAAGCGAAGCAAGCGGCAAAGCTCACAGGCCGTGAAAAAGTGGTCGATGCCTACTGCGGCAGCGGCACAATTGGCCTTTGGATGTCCTCGGGTGCTAAGGAAGTACGCGGCATGGATATGATTAAAGCAAGCATTCAGGACGCTAACAAAAATGCTAAACAGGCAGGAGCTTCCCATGCCAGGTTCTACCATGGCAAAGCCGAAGAAATGATGCTTCAGTGGCAGCGGGAAAACTGGAACCCTGATGTAGTAGTGGCGGATCCGCCGCGTACAGGCTGCGGAGAGGCACTGCTGGACACGATTGGAAAGGTGAAGCCTAAACGTTTTGTGTACGTATCCTGTAATCCATCCACCCTGGCCAAGGACGCCGCGTACCTGAAAAAAGCAGGGTACCATCCAGAATATGCCCAGCCGGTGGATATGTTCCCGCAGACATCCCAGGTGGAAGCTGTAGTTCCTTTTGTATACAAACCGGAGAAAAAAGGCAAAAAATAAATATGCGTGGTGAACTGCAATGTGTTTATACTGGCTCGGTATCAGCCTGATTGTCTCCATTATTCTTACCATCCTGGCAAATCTGCTGCTCTACCTTTTTTTATAAACCTTGGAAGGAGAGCGCATAACTATGTTTGAAAAGCAGCTTTGGCAGCATACTGCCGATTCATTAAATGAATTTGCCGACTTTATCAGTGAAGCACTTGGAGGCCCGGTTACCATTGAGGATTCGACGCACCGTCTGCTCGCCTACAGCGGTCACCCCCAGGTCACTGACGGAGCACGTACGGCGACTATCATGGGGAGGCGCGTGCCGGAAGAGGTGATTCACCGTTTATGGAATGAAGGAGTGATACCAAGCCTTCATCAGCAGAGTGAGCCGGTCTCCATTTCCGCTATTGATGAAATAGGACTCGGAACCAGGATGGCCGTAGCCGTCAAGGAAAAGCAGACAGTAATAGGCTATATATGGGTGGTGGAGGGCGAAACGCCTCTTTCAGAAGAGGCAAAGCAGGATCTTCACTCGGCAGCGGTTGTGTGTGGTGAGCGTTTCCAGCGGCAGTTTCACCCAAGAAATCCGGCACAGCAGGACCATCAGGAATATTTTTGGCGTCTGTTGACCGGGGATGAAACGGATGAGCAGGCCATAGAGCGCCAAATGCTTCGTTTTTTTCCGGGGCGGCCACAGCAGTATTCCATTGTAATCATGGAGTTTTCAGAACAGCTTGAGCACAATTCCTGGGAGCGGCTCACCTATCTGCTGACGATTTCGCAGCGGGTGAAGGTGATGCTCAAAACATATGATCAGCACCGGGCTATTCTCATGCTGTACGGACTTGAAAGCAGAAATATAGAAGCAACAATCTCAGCATTTTTACGTCAGATGCATGAGTTATGGTACGAACGTTACGATGATACTTTAACGGCTATTGCTGCGTCTGAAATCTGTCATCAGTATATGGAGGTGGCGGGCGGTTACAGGCAGGCATTGACCATGCTTGATTTAAAAAAACAGGTTCGCCAGCTTCCCTTCCATTATTACTTTCTGCATGAAGCAGGCTATTACCGCTTTTTCCCAGTTCTTTTACAGAGGCGGGAGGAAGAAACATTTACACACCCTTCCCTGAAAAGTCTATCCGATTATGATGCAGAAAATGAAACGGAGCTTTTGAGCACGCTTTACATCTATCTGAGCGAAGACTGCAACGTTAACGCCGCCGCTAAGATACTTCATGTGCATCCCAATACGCTGACCTACCGTTTAAAAAGGATGCAGGCAATTGCAGGTGTGACTCTTTCCAGTGCCCATGAAAAATGGACGCTGCTGCTGGAATTGGAATTGCTGAAAGAAAAACACACAAACCTATTGTGAAAAATCACAAATGGATAATGGGAATATTATTTTAATCCGCCAATGCTTATAGCCCGGAAACACGCTATACTAATAGAAAAGGTATTAGAGGAGGCGATGCATCGTGATTATAGGGGTTCCCAAAGAGATTAAAAACAATGAAAATCGAGTAGCGATTACGCCGGCGGGGGTTGTGCATTTAACACAAGCGGGCCATCATATATATGTTGAAAACCATGCCGGAGAAGGCAGCGGATTTTCGAATGAAGAATATGAATCAGCTGGGGCAAAAATTATTCCGGAGGCCGCAGATGTATGGAAGCAGGCAGAGATGATACTGAAGGTCAAAGAACCTCTGGCTTCGGAATATCAGTTTTTCCGGGAAAACTTGATTTTGTTTACCTATCTGCACCTTGCTGCTGAACCTGAACTGGTGAAAGCATTAACCGAAAACGGAGTCACTGCAGTAGCTTATGAGACAGTCGAGGAAAACCATACACTTCCGCTCTTAACACCAATGAGTGAAGTAGCAGGAAGGATGGCAGCCCAGGTTGGAGCTCAGTTTCTGGAAAGCGTACACGGGGGCAAGGGCGTCCTGCTTTCGGGAGTGCCCGGAGTGAAAAAGGCCAACGTAACGGTAATCGGCGGAGGGGTTGTCGGCACGAACGCTGCACGCATCGCCCATGGTCTCGGGGCCAACGTAACAATTATCGATCTAAACCCGGCGAGACTCCGCCAGATTGATGAAGACTTTGGCGGCCAGATTCAGACGCTTAGCAGCAATCCCCTGAACCTGGCGGAAGAAGTAAAGCGGTCGGACCTGGTGATCGGGGCGGTCCTGATTCCCGGAGCCAAAGCACCGAAGCTCGTGACAGAAGAAATGGTGAAAAGTATGGAACGGGGCTCTGTGCTGATCGACGTGGCGATCGACCAGGGAGGCATTATTGAAACTGCCGACCAGGTAACGACGCACGATCAGCCGACATATGAAAAACATGGTGTGGTGCACTACGCTGTGGCAAATATGCCGGGCGCGGTTCCAAGAACGTCTACAATTGCTTTAACTAACGTAACCATTCCCTATGCGCTTCAGATTGCAAACCAGGGCGTGGCAAAAGCTCTTACCAATAACCCGACCCTTGGCAAAGGATTGAATACAGCTCAGGGAAAAGTAACGTATCAGGCAGTGGCAGAGGATTTAAATTATCCTTACGCATCATTAGACGAAATACTTCCGATGTTGTAAAATGTGGAACGGGGCGCCGGAGCGGGTGCCCCGTTTTCTTGTGGGAAAATAACTACAGCGGGCAACTGCTGTTCAAAGGAAGGGAGGGGCGGCAATGATTTCCTGTGCCGGTATTGATGCAGAAGGAAACACAATAAACAATATTACATTGGATGAATTTAAAAAATACGAATGGAAATGGTACTGGATTGATTATTCCTCTCCCACCGCTGAGGAAACAAACACGCTGGACTCAGTGTTTCATTTTCATCCACTGGCCATTGAGGACTGCTACATGGAGCGTCAGCGTCCAAAGCATGATTCCTATGATGGCTACAGCTTTTTCGTCCTTCATGCACTTGATAAGGAAACGCTTGGGGCTGAGGAAATCTGTATGTTTCTTGGACCCAATTTTGTCGTTACATATCATGAAGCTCCGTCTTCGGCGGTTAATCATTCCTGGAAAAAGCTGCAGGCTGAAGGAGCCGCGCTGAATCCGGATGATATCAGCTATCACATTATTGATAAAATGACGGATGAATACTTTCCGGTCCTGGATCAAATCGAAGACCGGCTGAATGAGATCGAGGAAAGCAACGCAGAGCTGACCTATGGTAAGCTGATAGAAGAAGTATTTGACTTACGGTCCGATCTGCTCAGGCTCCGTCGAACCATTGTTCCTATGAGAGACCTGGTGTACCGGGTGTTATTTGTGGAGCGTCTGCACTTGATTACCCAGCAGCGGGAATATTACCGGGATATTTATGACCATCTTCTAAAGGTCACCGAAATGATCGAATCCAACCGGGCAATGACCTCAGACATGAGAGACAACTTTCAGACGATGGCATCAAACAGAATGAATGCGATTATGATGACGCTCACGATTGTATCAACAATCTTTATTCCGCTGACATTTATTGCAGGGCTTTATGGTATGAACTTCGTGTATATGCCGGAGCTTGAATATAGATACGGATATTTCATAGCGCTTGGGGTTATGCTCTTAATAGCAGTAGTGCTGCTGGGCTTGTTTAAACGAAATGGATGGTTTAAGATTTTTAAATAGAAGAGTAGAAAGGGGGCGTTCGGATTGTCCTACCGGTTATATAAAGCACAGTTTAAGCATCCAATGCACGAAGAAGATTTGATCGTTTACTACGATAAAGATCAATCAACCTTTTGTTTTGCGACAAAAGATATTGAAGAACAATCCCCGGAGATATGTAAATTCCAATATCCTGCAGATTCTCTGCACGATGTGAAGCTTTTCATTGAAAAGCTGGGTGTTGACGCCCAGACGCTGACGTTTCGTCATTATCTTCTGCATTAATAAGCAAATCCCCTGATGCTTTTGGCATCAGGGGATTTTTTGATATTAGTCAAGATCTGCTGGATATACTCCGTTTTCATCATGAACTTCACGGCCGCTAAGCGGTGGGTTGAATACACAAACCATGCGCATATCTTTACTGCCTCCGCGAAGCATGTGCTCGTCGTTTTTATCGAGCGCATACAATACACCAGGCTCGAGCTGATATACTTTATTGTCGCTTAATGTTTCAATTTCTCCATCTCCTTCAATGCAGTAGACGGTTTCGAGATGGTTTTGGTACCAGATGTGAGTTTCAGTACCGGCACGGATAATTGTATCATTTACCGAGTAGCCCATATTATCATCTTTCATAATGAAACGGCGGCTGACCCAGTTACCGTCATCCACTTCACGTTCAGTACCGAGTAAATCTTCGAGCTTAATTACTTTCATTGTCTATTCCTCCATCTTGTCAGTTAAGGTTTTATATCATAAAAAGGCCGACCGTCGGGGTGCCGATCGATCGGCTTCTTTTTATCCAATTAATCAGGTTAGTTGGCGACAAGGTTGCTTTCTGCGGTAACTTCCTCAATTGCCTTCTGAAGAATCGACAGTCCGCGTTCAAGTCCTTCGTCGTCGATGGTAATTGGCGGGAATAGTTTAAATACTTCATCGTCTGCACCGGCTGTTTCCATGATCAGACCGTGTTCAAAGCACCTGCCGGCGATGTTATCGGACAGATCTTCGATAGGACTCATAATTCCCTGCATGAAGCCGCGTCCTTTGCGGACACCTTTCATTTCAGGGTGCTTTTTGATCATGTCATCCAGAAACGAAGCAATACGCTCGGATTTTTCCTGGACGTTCTTTTCCAAACGGTCATCCTTCCAGTAATTCAAAGCTTCAGTACCTGTTACAAAAGCAAAGTTGTTTCCGCGGAAGGTACCGTTGTGCTCGCCGGGAGCGAATTTGTCATACTCCGGCGCGACTAAAGTGATGGCAAGCGGTGAGCCGTTGCCGCCAATCGACTTGGAAAGGCATATAAAGTCTGGCTTAATACCGGCTGGTTCAAAGCTGAAGAAGGTACCGGTACGGCCGACGCCTGCCTGGACATCGTCAAGGATAAGCTTAATGTCGCGCTCCCGGCAGATTTTTTCAATCGACTGAAGCCATTCGCTGCTTGCAGCATTTAAGCCGCCTTCGCCCTGAACGGTCTCTACGATAAACGCTGCCGGCTTATCGAGGCCGCTGCCTCCGTTATCAAGGAAGTTCTCGATATATTCAACGGAATTATCGCTTTCTTTTAAGAATTTATCATACGGCAGGATTGACGTATTGGATAAAGGCATGCCGGCCCCGCCACGTTTGAATTTGTTGCCTGTAACGCTCAAAGCGCCAATAGTCATACCGTGGAAGCCGTTGGTGAAGCTGACAACATTTGTGCGCCCAGTCACTTTACGGGCGAGCTTCAGTGCGCTTTCTACACTGTTTGCGCCAGTTGGCCCGGGGAACATGATTTTATAATCCATGTTACGCGGCTTCAGAATAATATTCTGGAAAGCATCGATAAATTCGCCCTTTGCTTTAGTAGCCATATCAAGAGAGTGAGTAACGCCGTCTTCCTGAATATAGGCAAGCAGTTTTTCTTTCATGTTGTCATCATTGTGTCCATAGTTCAGTGCGCCTGCGCCGGAAAAGAAGTCAACATATTCTTTTCCATCCAAATCCCAGAGCTTGTACCCTTTTGCCTGGTGGAACACAGTAGGAAATCCTCTGACATAGCTGCGCACTTCCGATTCGTATTCGTTAAAAACGCTAAGATCATTTTTCATCATAAAAGTAAGTATCCTCCTTGGGAATGTTATCGAAAAATTCAGTTTTTACATAACACATGACATGCGCTTTGCATGTCATGTTCACTACTTATTTTGTAAAGGGTCCTACTCGAAATGTCAACTCTTCTTCATGTTCATCATCCGGAAAAAGGTCTTCCGTAAAGCATTCAGAAACTGTCACTTCAGTCTCCCGTTTCTTGGCAAGCTTTTTAAACAGCGCCTGCGAAGCTTCATTGGAAGGGGTGATGGTAGCTTCTAAATACAGCACTTCTTCACATACATCCCGTTCCAGAAGAGCATCCAGCAAACGTGAAGCAAGACCTTTTCCCCGTTGGGAAGTATCCACGCCCACCTGCCAGACGAATACGGTATCCTGTTTTTCAGGTGGAATAAAGGCCGTTACGAAGCCCACTAATTCATCGTTTTCTTTAGCGACAACACATGTTTCGGCAAAAAATTCACACATCATGATATATTTATATGAAGAATTTAAATCCAATGTGGAGTTTTTGACAAGTTCCCACATGTCTGCCCCGTCTTCCACGGTTGGTTTGTCAAAAACGATTGAATCGACGGAACCGTTCGTTCCAGTCATTTTCGTTTCCATTTTCTTACCACCTTTTAAAAGTAATAGAGGGCTACCTGTACTATACCTCTTTATAGAAAAAACAAACGTAATATTGTGTTGTTTTAAAATGTAATAAGATCTGCCACACTCATAAATCAAATCTTAACGCTAATTATGAAAATTTTCAAACTTGCCTATCAGGCATTTATGAGTATTATTACTACTTATAGAGTGTTATGTAACCTGAACAGCGAAAACGATAAGTAATACTTGCGCAGAAGGACAATTCCTCCGCCTTTGATAAGAAAAGCCGTCCGAAAAGCCCCGGACGGCGTGTAGTTACTCTTTTAAAATATTGATCAGCGCAGGCTGCAGGCTTGGGAAATGAAAGTGGAAGCCATGATCCATGGATTTTTGGGGGAGGACCTTTTGGCCTCCAAGAATCATTACACTCATTTCGCCGAGCATCTTCTCGATAATAAATGACGGCACAGAAAGCCAGTGCGGACGTCCAGTTACTTTAGCTATCTCGCGTCCCAGAGTTTCCATCTGCGCAGGTTCAGGCGCGGTAATGTTCAGTGCACCTTTAATTTCTTTGGTGGTGGCTGCAAAAAGAAGCATTTCGACAGCGTCTCTTAAATGAATCCAGGAAAACCACTGTATTCCGCTTCCAAAAGTGCCGCCGCCAAACATTTTGTATACAGAGACGAGTGGCGGGATAAACTCCTGCAGCACGAGGCCGAATCTTGCGTGTACGACACGTATGCCGAGTTCTTCTGCTTTTGCAGCTTCGTTTTCCCAGCGAAGAGCGACTTCCTGTAAAAAGTTTGTTTCTCCTTTAGGGGATTCCTCAGTAAATTCCTCTTCATCGGAAATTCCGTAATAAGCCACGGCTGAAGCGCTGATGAGAACTTCAGGTTTATGGCTGCTCGCCTTAAAAATACGGATAACTTCTCTTGTAGAATCGATACGGCTGTTTAAAATATCTTCTTTGTTTTGTTCCGTCCAGCGCTGGGCAAGCGATGCGCCGGCGAGGTTTATGAAAGCATCTACCGGCGGCAACTCATATTCGGGTTTGCTGCCGGGATTCATCCATTCAACAAAGGTGATGCTTTCGCTATTTTTTTTATTTTTACTGTTTCTTGTTAAAATATAAATATGGTGGCCCATCTGTTCGAGGTAGCCTGTGAGGGCGGAGCCTACATATCCGCTTCCTCCTGCAATAGCAATATTCAATGTGTATTTCTCCTTTCACTACTTAAGGTGATGTAAAAACGTCACTTTTGAAGCTATTCAACTTTACCCAAAAGCAGATTGTCATAATCATTTTCCACTATGCAAAAGGAGAGGGCCTTTGTGAAAATTACAAAAATTGAAGTGCAGAAAAATAACCCCGAGCGATACAGCATTTTTACCGATCAGACAGGCCGGGAAGCATTCACGACCGGTGTGGATGAAGCCGTTTTGGTGCAGTGGGATCTCAAAAAGGGAAAAGAACTGACGGAAAAAGAACTTGAGCTTCTGATTGAGGACGATCATGAACGTAAGGCCTGGAACCGGGCGCTGCATTACTTATCGAGTGTGATGCGGACGGAAAAAGAAGTATATGATCATTTAATAGAAAAAGAGTTCACAGAGGCTTCTGCATCGAAGGCGGTCGACAAAGCGAAGGAATATAAATTTTTAAATGACCGGGAATTTGCCAAAGCGTTCGTGCGCACAAAAATTAATACGACCGATAAAGGGCCGAAGGTCATTAGAATGGACCTGGAGAAAAAGGGCGTGGCGGAGACTTACGTTTCCGAGGCGATGAAGACGCTGACTGATGAACTGGCTCTCGACCGGGCTGTGACCGCAGCGGAGAAAAAAGGGCGTCAGAAAAAAGGCGAATCGGGCGGTGCGGTGAAACAGCGTTTGTTGCAAATGCTGCTCCGAAAAGGATATGATCATGAAACAGCTTCAGCCGCTGTAAAAGAAGCGGATTTTGCTCCTTCAGAGGAAGATGAGTGGAATTCGGTGCTCGTGCAGGGAGAAAAAATTTACCGAAAATGGGAAGGCAGGCTTGAAGGCCGCCAGCTTGAACAGAAAATTAAAGAATACCTGTACCGGAAACAATTCCCGATGGAGCATATTCAGCGGTTTTTAGATGAAAAGAGAGAGGAGTCCGAACATGGGAATGGAAAAAAGATACAGCCAGATGAGCAGGTATGAGCTTGAACAGGAAATAGCAAACTTAAACGAAAAATCCAAAAAAGCGGAACAGATGGGACGAGGAAATGAATTTGCGGTTTATGAGCGTAAAATCGCAATGGCGAAAACGTATATGCTTGACCCAGCGGACTATCAGCCGGGGAAAACCTACCGGATCGCTCAGGAAGGATCCACTTTTGAAATAGAATTTATTAATGGCGTGTTCGCCTGGGGCTACCGAAATAATTCAAGCCAGATCGAAGCACTGCCGTTCTCCCTGTTGGTCGAAAAATAAAGAATGGAGGCACGAGCGGAATGGAAAACCAGAAAAATTATTTATTGGAACTTCTTCTTTCAGTCAACACTCAGTTAACAGATGAAAAAGCCCGGGAATGGGTGGACTTTTTATGGGAAGACTTTGAATCCACTCAGGCGAAGGCGGGCCGTTCGTACAAAGGTGAAGAAGTAACCGGGCAGATTGTGGAGAAATGGGTCCGGCAGTATGGACCGCACCTGCACCGCTATGAAGCGACAAACGAAAAGTTTTTTGGTATTAATTAGATATAAGTAAAGAGTACGGAGAGCGGCTCCGTACTCTTTATTATTGAGTATAATAGGAAAAATCCCGGCCTTTGTCGAGTTTTTTGTAAAGGGTCTCATCACTGAAAATCCAGCCGGTATAGGAAGTCATAATCTCCAGCTCCTCGTTCAGTTGAACGACCGCGACAAACGGATAGTATCCTTTACTGCGGTAGCGCAGGTCAATGAATTTCACTTCATATCCCTCGTCTGTGTTTCGGACGATCCAGCGGTACGTAGGGGAGAAGGATAGAAAAGAAGCAAGGTTCCGGTCGTCTCTGGCCGCATTGATAACAGGGTCGTCGGGAATTGGCTCGAATGGGTACGTTTCAAAGTAGCGGAGGCGTCCATTCCGGTAATTGGTAACGAATAACTTGTGCGGCGTACGGATAACTAGGTGCCATCGGTACCAGTTGTAAGTCGGCGAAATAAACAGATGTGTGGCATCCGGGTGCAGGCGGCGGGCTCTTTGCAAAACAATGTTTCGGGCCTGGAACCGCCATAAATAGTAAAAAAGCAAAAAGATATATAAGACAATCATTGAGGCTGCTATCGGTACATCGAACCACCACAGAATAAATACAAAGAGGTGGGAGAAAAAGATTACCGAATCAAAAATATTAATCACGCCGAGCGCTATCCATCGTTTCGTAAACGGGGACAGCGCCTGGGTGCCGTAAGCATTAAAAATATCCACAAAAACGTGAAGAGCGACAGCGATAAAGGACCAGAGCCATAAATGTGAAAAAGCAACGTCCGGGGAAAACATATATATAATAGCTGCCAACAGCACCGGCCAGATTAAAACGGCGGGTATGGAGTGTGTCGGGCCGCGGTGGTAGCGGATATAGACGGCGTTATTTTTCAGTTTTAATACGGTATCAAAATCAGGGGCCTGTGACCCTATAATTGTTGCGATCAGGATTGTACCCATTGCTCCGCCTTCAGATGAAATAGAAGGATCAATGGTGGCAAGACCGCCCAGGCCGATCCCCATCACAGTGTGAGTTGCTGTATCCATTGGCACCACCTTTAATTTATGGCATGCTGAAACAAAAAAAGCCTGTGGCATCATACAAGCACAGACCGTACCAGCGTAGTTTCATGATACCCTAAACAGTTTATTTCAAAAAGGAGAATTGTATGAATCCGCAGAAATACGTCGTTTTTATGGAATACCGGATTTTAGAAGATAAAAGAACTGAATTTTTAAAAGCAATGAAAGAAATTTCTTCAGCTATGCTCAACGAGCAGTTGAACAATTATGAATGGTTTGAGTCTGTGGATCAGGGAGCATTATTTGTAGAAATGTTTGCAGTTAATACATCCGAACAGTACCAAGCTCTGAAAACAAAACGAACAGAGACAGATGAAGAAATATATGGCCGCCTTGATAAATTCGTCCCCGGGGGAATAAAAAAAGTCCACTGCTGGTGTTTTGAGAAAAAAGGACCTTACGATAACCAACATAAAGAGAAAGAGTGAATTGCTATGCATCCACTATTGGAGAATTTTTCGCCGGAACAGTTTCAGCAGGATCTAGTCGACTGGTACCGGCATCAAAAAAGAGACCTGCCCTGGCGAAGGAGCGCAGATCCTTATCACATATGGATTTCAGAAATTATGCTTCAACAGACAAAAGTCGATACAGTCATTCCATATTACTACCGTTTTTTAGAAGCTTTTCCCACTATTGAAGCTCTGGCAGAAGCTGAAGAAGATCAGGTGATGAAGAAGTGGGAAGGCCTCGGTTATTATTCACGGGCGAGGAACCTGCACCAGGCGGTCAAGGAAGTAGCTGAAGAATACGGTGGAGAGGTTCCGAGTGGAAAAAAAGAGTTTCGGTCGTTAAAGGGCGTCGGTCCCTATACAGCAGGAGCAGTACTTAGTATTGCTTTTGATAAACCGGAGCCGGCAGTGGATGGGAACGTAATGCGCGTGTTTTCGAGGCTGCTGTGTTTGTATGAAGACATCGGCAAGCAGTCCACAAAAAGTACTTTTGAAGCAGTGCTTGGCGAAATTCTGCCGCTTACCTCGCCATCAGATTTTAATCAGGCAGTGATGGAGCTTGGTGCTCTTATTTGTACGCCCACCTCGCCGGGATGTCTGCTGTGCCCAGTGCAGGAACACTGTAAAGCAAGAGCAGCAGGGGTGCAGGAAGAACTGCCGGTAAAAGAAAAGAAAAAGGCCCCGAGAAAGCAGGAAATGGCAGCAGCGATTATTTGGAACGATGAAGGGGAATTATTAATTCATCAGCGTCCGGATAAAGGTCTTCTGGCAAGACTGTGGGAATTTCCGAACACAGCAGTGGAAAATGAAGCGGAGCGTGCCAAAGAAATAGGTGCTTACCTTGAGGCAGATGCATTCATAACCCCCGAAATTGAGCGTCCTGTACAGCGTGTGGAACAAACATTTTCACATTTGATCTGGAATGTGCACGTATATGAGGGGCAGGCGGAAAAAAGCGCTCTGCCGGAGGATTGGAAGTGGGTTTCGCTGAAGGACGTATCGAACTACGCGTTACCCGTGGCCCACCAAAAAATATATAATACGCTGGTTGAAAGGATGGAGTTAAAATGAGCAAAGCTTTTGAGGGGAAAAAAGTATTGATTACAGGCGGTTCCAAAGGAATAGGAAAAGGCATTGCCCGGGCATTTTACAGCCAGGGAGCCGACGTTGGTATCCTGGCTCGTTCTGAAGAATATCTAAAAGCTGCCAAAGAAGAGATAGGAGACATTGAGACCTACGTCTGCGATGTCACTGTAGATAAAGAGAGGCAAAAAACCTTTCAACGGTTTATCGAAGCGTTTGGCGGTATTGACGTACTTGTAAACAATGCCGGGGGAAGCAGCGGTGGAAAAATTGCGGATACTTCTATGGAAGAGTTTACACAGGCGATGGAAACAAATTACTTCCAGGCTGTACACTTTAGTAAAATGGCATATGAGCAGATGAAGGAACGCGGCGGAGCAGTTATTAATATCACATCGATCTTTGGAAAGGAAGCTGGCGGAAAAGCTACGTATAACAACGCCAAAGCGGCGCTGATCAGCTTCACAAAAGCAGCAGGTAACGAGTGGATACAGGACGGGGTGCGGGTTAATTCAATTGCTCCGGGGTCCATTCTGCATCCTACCGGTAATTGGCAAAAGCGGATAGATGAAAATCCAGAAGCGATGGAGCGGTTTGTGGAACAGAATATCCCCGCCGGAAGATTCGGTAATGTGGAGGAAGTGGCAGACGCAGCGTTGTTTCTAGCTTCGAAGGAGGCACGATGGCTTGTTGGCACAACGCTTACTGCTGACGGCGGCCAGTCCCGGATGAATATATAAAACCGGAGGCAGCAGCCTCCGGTTTTATGTTTATTCAGAAACAGTAAGCACGAGGTTGCCGGAGTAACGCTTGTTTTCCAAATCTTTGTGAGCCTGGGCAGCTTCATTCATAGAGTAGGTACGGGCTACGTGCGGGGAAAAGACTCCTTTTTCATAAGCCTGTTGTACTCCGGAAGCTGCTTCCTGCAGCGCCGGAACAGGAGCTGTGAAAAGCAAAATGCCGAGGATGGAAGCATATTTTTTGTTTAAAAGCTGCCATGGAAAAGACGGCATAGTATTCACCGGGGAGCCGACCGCAACGATTCGTCCTCCGGGAGAGAGAATCTGCAAATCTGTATCGGCATTTTCGCTGAAGGACATATCAAGAATAACATCAGCGCCGGGCTGTCCTGTAGCTGAAGCAAAATCCTCCTTCCAGCTTTCATCATTTAGGTTCAAAACGACATCAGCACCGGCGCGGCGTGCGGCTTCGTGTTTTTCAGTGCTGCTTGCTGTAGTGATGACAAAGGCATTATGATGCTTGGCCAGCTGAATAGCGGCATGACCGACCGCCCCGGCCCCGCCGTAAATAAGCACGGTTTCTTCAGGCTGAAGCGCTGCCCGGAAAAATAAGGCCATATGAGCAGTAAGGGCGGGAATTCCAAGAGAAGCTCCTTCGGTATAGCTCATAGCTTTTGGAAGGGGAAAAATGTTTGAAGCCGGGGCGGCTGCCCACTCGGCGGCGGCACCTGGAATGTTTGTGCCCCATACCCTGTCCCCCGGCTGGAAATTTCCTGCACTGCTGCCGACTTTTTCGACGATTCCGGCAGCATCAAAATGAGGAATAGCCGGGAAAGAAGTAACGGGGCGTTTGCCGGAGCGAAAATACGTATCAACGGGATTGAGGCCTACCGCTTTCACCTGTATGAGTACTTCATCCGGCTGAATATCGGGTTTATCCACTTCTTCCATGGTGAGTACATCCGGCGTTCCCTGTTCATGGTAAACGATTGCTTTCAAAAAAATCGTCTCCTTTCGTTTTGCACATAATAGTTTTTTGCCTGCCCTTTTATCCTAACAGTTTTTCAGATCGACAGAAGAAATGTATAATGGAAAGTGATAGAAAAAAGAAGGCAGCAAAAATTGCAGAAGAAGGGAGGCGGGACACATTGGCCGAGCGTAACGAAATCGCCGCAAGCTTCCCGGAAACAGGTAAGCCTATCCAGGTGCAGAGTTATAAGCATAACGGATCGCTCCACCGTGTATGGGAAGAGACATTAATACTGAAAGGCACAAGCAGAGAAGTTATTGGCGGGAACGATCGTATTCTGGTTCACGAATCGGACGGGAGAGTCTGGAGAACGAGAGAGCCTGCTATTTGTTATTTTCATGCCGAAAAATGGTTCAACGTTATCGGCATGATCCGGTCGGACGGGGTGCATTATTATTGTAATCTTGGCACCCCGTTTGTCTATGATAGTGAAGCTCTTAAATATATCGATTATGATCTGGATATTAAAGTTTTTCCGGACATGACCTACAATTTACTGGACGAGGACGAGTATGCCCAGCATAAAAAAGAAATGAATTACCCTGCGCAGATAGATGAAAAGATGGAGACGAGTATTCGGGAACTGCAGAATTGGATCTGCCAGAGAAAAGGCCCATTTAACTCTCAATTTATCGAACAGTGGTATGAGCGTTTTTTGTTTTTTCGATAAGAGGTGAAAAAGATGGGCAGTATTAAACGCTACATGCAGTTTGTGCGGCCGTACAATAAAATAATTGCGGTGACAGTGATTATTGGCATTTTTAAATTCGGTCTGCCGCTTTTAACGCCGCTCATACTTGCTTATATTATAGACCATGTGCTGTTGGCCGATGGCATGGCAACAGCTGAGAAAGCACGAGTGCTCGCCTGGCTGGCAGGCGGAGCGGTTGTGCTTTTTATTATCGTTCGTCCGCCGATTGAATACTACCGGCAGTACTTTGCCCAGTGGACGGGAAATAAAATTTTGTATGATATCCGTGATCAATTATTCAGCCACATCCAGAAACTGAGCCTGCGTTTTTATTCCAACCGCAAGGCGGGCGAAATCATTTCTCGGGTGATCAACGATGTTGAGCTGACCAAGGACTTCGTCATTACCGGCCTGATGAACATATGGCTTGATCTCGCGACTATTATTATTGCACTGATTATTATGTTTACGATGGACGTGGAATTAACGCTGGTGGCGATGTTGTTTTTGCCCATTTATGCCTTTTTCATCAAATATTTTTATTCAAGGCTGCGGGATTTAACAAAAGCAAGGTCGCAGGCTCTTGCAAACGTGCAGGGCCATCTGCATGAACGGGTGCAGGGAATGAGCGTCATCCGGAGCTTTGCGCTCGAAAATCATGAGCAGGGACAGTTCGATACGAGAAACCGGCAGTTCCTGGATCGGGCAGTGGATCACACGCGCTGGAATGCTAAAACATTTGCTGCCGTTAATACCGTGACAGATGTAGCGCCGCTGGTAGTTATCCTGGCGGCCGGCCTGGCTGTATTATACGGAAATTTATCCGTCGGGGAGATGGTGGCGTTCACCTCTTACATGGAGAGGCTTTACAGTCCGCTGCGGCGTCTGGTGAATTCATCTACCACCCTCGTGCAGTCGATTGCTTCAATGGACCGGGTGTTTGAATTTATTGATGAAAAATACGATATTACCGATAAAGAAACAGCGGTGCCGGTGAAGCACGTCAAAGGCGACATTAGGTTTGACCACGTATGGTTTAAATACGAAGAGGATACTAACGATGTATTAAAAGATGTTGATCTGCATGTGAGACCGGGGGAAACTATCGCACTGGTTGGCATGAGCGGCGGCGGTAAGAGTACGATCGTCAGTCTCCTTCCGCGGTTTTATGATGTAAGCGGCGGTGCTCTGCTTCTTGACGGAAAAGACGTGCGGGACTATGAAGTGCGCACACTCCGGGATCATATCGGCATGGTTCTGCAGGACAATATTTTATTCAGCGAATCGGTGAAAGAAAATATCCGGATGGGAAAACCGGAAGCTACGGATGAGGAAGTCATACAGGCAGCTCGTATGGCTAATGCAGAGGTTTTTATTAACGAACTGCCGCTCGCCTACGATACCCCGGTCGGAGAACGGGGCGTGAAGCTTTCCGGCGGACAGAAGCAGCGGATTGCTATTGCCCGTGTGTTTTTGAAAAACCCATCAATACTTGTATTTGATGAAGCCACTTCAGCGCTGGACCTGGAAAGTGAGCATTATATCCAGGAAGCGATGGAGCGGCTTGCACGTGACAGAACGACTTTTATTGTAGCGCACAGGCTTTCAACGATCACCCATGCGGACCGGATTGTCGTAATCGAAGACGGACGTGTAGTGGAATCAGGCAGCCACGAGCAGTTAATGATGGCAGAAGGCTCTTACCAGAGGCTGTTTGACGTTCAGCATGTGTAATTGAAAAGCAGGGAGGGCAACCATGGAAGAAGTCAAAAAGTATTTCAAATATCATCGAAGCAGCCACTTAAACCAGCTGCAAGAATTTTTATCGATACCAAGTATTAGCGCAGACCCTAACCACAAGCCCGATATGGGGACTGCGGCCTCCTGGGTAGAGAAAAGTATGAAGGCAGCCGGTCTGGAAAACACGGCTGTAATGGAAACAGGCGGTCACCCGGTCGTGTACGGGGATTGGATGCACGCCCCGGGGAAGCCTACAGTCCTATTTTATGGCCATTATGACGTGCAGCCGGCCGATCCGGTTGAGCTGTGGGAGACACCGCCGTTTGAGCCGGAGATACGGGACGAAAAAATCTATGCCCGTGGGGCCACGGATGATAAAGGCCAGGTGTTTATGCATCTTAAAACGATTGAAGCCTTCATGCAGACCAAAGGAGAGCTTCCGGTGAATGTAAAGTTCTGTATTGAAGGAGAAGAAGAGGTTGGCAGTCCCAATCTGGATGAGTTTGTAGAAAAGCACCGTGAACTGCTGCAGGGGGATGTACTGCTGGTTTCCGATACGCCGATGCTTGAAAAAGGCCGTCCCACAGTCTGCTATGGGCTGCGGGGGCTGGCGGGTATTCAAATTGATGTGAGGGGGCCAAAAGGAGACCTGCACTCCGGTCTGTACGGAGGCGGAGTCGCAAATCCGCTTCATGCGCTGGCCGACATACTTGCATCCATGCATGACGAAAGCGGCCGTATTACCGTCGATGGTTTTTACGACCGGGTTCTTTCGCTTACGGAGCAGGAACGCCGGGCGTATGCGGAGCTTTCGTATGACGAAGAAAATACAAGGAAAGAATTAAACGTACCGGAGCTGTTCGGCGAAGAAGGGTTTTCATTTCTGGAGAGAACGTGGGCCCGGCCGACGCTTGAAATTAATGGTATGCACGGAGGCTTTCAGGGGGAAGGCATTAAAACGGTGCTGCCCTCTGCTGCTTCAGCTAAGATTACGTGCCGGCTCGTGCCTGACCAGGACCCGGATGAGATTGTCGAAAAGCTGAAAGCTCATGTTCAGCAAAAGACCTCGGAAGGCGTAGAGGTGGAGGTGACTCCGTTTGATAAAGGCCGGCCATTTGTTACCCCGTTTGACCACCCGGCCATCCAGGCAGCCGGTAGGGCGCTTGAAACAGCGTACGGTACAACAGCAGCATATACGCGAATGGGAGGATCTGTGCCTGTCATTGAAACGTTCTCCCAAACGTTAAACGTGCCGGTAGCGTTGATGGGGTTCGGTCTTCCAACCGAAAACTTCCATGCACCGAATGAACATTTTCATCTGGAAAACTACGACAAAGGCCTTGAGGCTTTAGTAGAATACCTGATGGAGATCAGTGAAAACTTATAAATAAAAAAGGAGGGCGCCCGTGCTGGGAGTCCTCCTTTTAGTTTTCAATAGCGAAGAAATCTTCACTGCTATGATAGCGGAAATAGGTCTCGACAAGCCGGTCGAGATGTTCAAGCTGCTCATTATACTCGACGATATGTGCAACAATAGGAAGAAGGTGAAGCCATTCCGAGCGGTCAATGTTTTGCTGCTCATACATTTCCATGAGCTGATCTGTCAAAGACGCTCTGCCCTCATCGACCTCTTCGGCCATCTCCTCGGTAAGATGAGTGGTCACCTTGCCTACATAACGCTGAAGAATTCTGTCATGATAATCCATAAGATGATCAAGCTGATTGCGTATGGCTTCCTGCATGTCTGAAGGCGTGTGCTGCATATCGTTTTCAAATTTATCAAGAGTGCGCAGGATGGTCACGATTTTATTCATCGAAGCGATCATCTGTTTAAAAAGAACAACACGCCGGTCCCTGGTGAGCCGGGCTTTTTTTGTATACACGCGTTCCTCTTTAAACAAAAGGTACAGGTTTTCGATGGAAACGGTCTGGTCTTTAAGAGAGGAAAGGTCTTTCCGCAGCGTCTGACGGTTAGTTTCGTGCCTTCCAAGCAGCCGGATCCACTGAATAGTATCCTGGGTTACGTCCCGGATCTGCTGATACAGCTTAGTTTCATGCTTTGGCGGCAGAAACAGCATGTTGACCAAAAAAGATGCAAGAATCCCGAGCATGATTAAAGCAAACCGCTCTGAGGCAAATAAAATAAAATTGCCGTCTCCGGGCCTTCCCATGATAATGATGACTGTCACAACAGCAATCGGAATGGTGGAGGCATCCAGCTTCAAGCCTAAAATGCCTGCAATAATAATCATCACCGTGACGCCGATAATTACCGGCTCGTGTCCGAAGGCAAGTACCATAACAATAGCTGTGCCAGCTCCGATAATATTAGCCTGAAGCTGGTCGAGCATTGTCTGGAATGTGCGGGATATGGACGGTTGAATAGCGAAAGTAGCGGCGATAGCTGCGAAAAAAGGAGGGTTCAATCCAATCCAAGATGCTGCGTATATAGCGAGAACGATCGCAAGACCGGTCTTGAAAATTCTGGCTCCCAGCTTCATAACGGATTGTATTCCTTTCTGTATTGAACTTAGTGAATGTAGCTGCTTAAGGCTGCGAAGGCCTGGTCCGAAGCTTCCAGCGTTTCTGCTATGTCACCTATACTGTGTTCAGTGGTGAGAAACCAGGCTTCGTATTTTGAAGGAGCGAGGTGCACGCCCCGGTCGAGCATTTCTTTAAAAAAGATGCTGAACCTCTCTGAGTTCGAACGCTCGGCCCCTTTATAGTCTTTTACTGTTTCGTCTGTGAAATAAATGGTAAACATTCCTTTTAACCGATTGATCGTAACGGGAATGCTGTATTTTTCAGCCTGATCGAGGAGACCTTTTTCAAGGCGTTCACCCAGATGATCTAACGTGTCATACACTCCGTCTTTTTCCAATACTTCAAGACAGGCAATGCCGGCACGCATAGAAGCAGGGTTTCCGGACATTGTTCCTGCCTGATAGGCTGGACCCAGGGGAGCGACCTGCTCCATGACATCAACCCGGCCGCCGTAAGCACCGATCGGCAGACCGCCTCCGATAATTTTCCCCATGGCGGTCATATCCGGTTCCACCTGGAGCATGTTTTGGGCAGCACCGTAGGTGAAACGAAAAGCAGTAATGACTTCATCAAAGATAAGAAGAGAGTCCGATTCGTGTGTGAGTTTTTTGATCTCTTCAAGATAACCGGGCTCCGGCTCGACAAGACCGAAATTTCCCACGATAGGCTCGATAAGGACCGCCGCCGTCTCGTCTCCCCAGCGTTTAATGGCTTCGCGGAAGCTTTCAATGTCGTTAAATGGAACGGTGATGACTTCTGCGGCAATATTGGGAGTCACGCCCGCAGAGTCCGGGGACCCGAGCGTCGATGGGCCGGATCCGGCTGCGACAAGCACAAGGTCGGAATGGCCGTGGTAGCACCCTTCGAATTTAATAATCTTATGTTTACCGGTAAAGGCTCTGGCTACACGGATAGTGGTCATTACAGCTTCGGTGCCCGAATTGACGAACCTTACTTTCTCAAGAGAAGGAACGGCTTCCTTCAGCTTTTTAGCAAAAATATTTTCCCATTTGGTGGGAGTGCCGAGCAGCGTGCCTGTACGGGCAGCTTCATTGATAGCTTCAGCGATGTGCGGATGGCCGTGCCCGGTAATAATAGGACCATAGGCTCCGAGGTAATCAATGTAGCGGTTGTTATCCTCATCAAACAAATAGGCGCCGCGTCCTTCTTTCATAAAAACAGGAGTCCCGCCCCCGACACCTTTGAAAGAGCGGGAGGGGCTGTTCACTCCCCCTACAATTAAGTCGCAGGCTTCGTTATAGAGTTCGACTGATTTTTCATAGGACATATTTTCCTTACTCTCCTTACTATCAACTATTTCTTATCTATTGTATCATGGAGAAGAAAAGCAAAAACCATGATATCATAAGATAAAAACAAGTGCTGAGGTGATCGACATGAGTACAGAAGAAAGCAGTGTAAATCCAAAAGATCTGGAAGGGAAACAGGCTCCTGATTTTGAACTTCCCGCTACTACTGGAGAAAATATTCGTTTAAGTGATTACCAGGGACAAAACGTGATTTTGTATTTTTACCCGAAGGATAACACGCCTGGATGTACAACTGAAGCCTGCGATTTCAGGGATGCTCTCCCGGAATTGAATGATAAAAACGTTAAAGTACTTGGGGTCAGCCCTGATTCAATGAAAAAACACGAAAATTTCACCGCCAAGCATGAACTTTCCTTCCCGCTCCTGTCTGATGAAGAACAGGAAGCAGCCAACGCCTTTGGAGTGTGGAAATGGAAGAAAAACTTCGGTAAAGAATACCTTGGAATTGTGCGTTCCACCTTTTTTATTGATACAGAAGGAATCGTGCAGAAAGTATGGGACGAAGTGAAGGTAAAGGACCATATCGCGGAAGTATCCCGGTATGTTGATGAATTCTTGTCATCTTCTAAAAAATAGCAGGCAGGTGAAAAGATGAAACTGCTTCTTTGTATTATCGATAATTTTTATACTGATCAGGTAGAGATGGAAATGAAAGATAAAGGCTACCGTATGACAGAGATTGCGAGCAGCGGCGGTTTTTTGAAAAAAGGAAATACGACGTTTATGTTTGGCGTGAATGAAGAAGAAGTGCCGAAGCTGAAAACAGATTTAAAGGATATATGCCTGGCTTACGAAAAACACAGAGGAAAACGGCCCGAACATTCAAACAGGTTTACTTCTTTTCTTTTAGACGTATCGATGCTTCCTTTTTTTCAATCAGCCCAAGCAGATGAGAATCGCTGACCCCCTTTCATTGACAAGGATCAGGGGGTTCCGATAGAATAGATTATAAGAATTACAAATAAAGAATCGTTTTACAGGAAGAGAGGTGCATGACGATGGCGAGCGCTAGCCTACAGGAAGCAGTAAGTGTCTTGAAAAGCACGAACGTTCGGATGACACCGCAGCGTCATGCTATTTTAGAGTTTCTGCACTCTTCAATGAGCCATCCTACTGCTGACGATATCTATAAATCTCTTGAAGAACGTTTTCCGAACATGAGTGTAGCCACAGTCTACAATAATCTTCGGGTTTTTAAAGATGCTGGTATAGTGAAAGAATTAACCTACGGGGACTCCTCAAGCAGATTCGACTGCGTGACTTCAGATCATTACCATGTAATATGTAATGATTGCGGGAAAATTGTAGACTTTCATTATCCGGGCCTGGATGAAGTAGAAACGTTAGCTGAACATGTAACGGGCTTTGAAATTGAAGATCACCGGCTGGAGATTTACGGAACATGCCCGGAATGTACAAAGATGAGCAAACAGTAAGCTGTTTTAAAAGCCTTCATCTTTTTAATGGATGAAGGCTTTTGTATGCTTTTTGAACACAGGAAGTTCTCTTAAAAACTAATTTAAAATTATTTTGCAAAAGTGGTTGACGGTCTTATAGGCCGATGTTATATTACTAATTGTCGCCAAAACGGCTGACAGAAAAGAGAATAACGAATTAAAACTTCTTCAAAAAGTTGTTGACATTCATTATTCAAAAATGATAAATTATAAAAGTCGCTGTTTAGCGGCAGATCGTTCTTTGAAAAGGAAAGACAAGCCAGAGCCCCAATCAAAAGCAACACATTTTTAGGGCATTTCGG